>CAIXSK010000394.1 GCA_903922075.1 uncultured beta proteobacterium
TCCTGGCAGTCGGCCAGCTTGCCGGGCAGACCGACGCCGTCGAGCACACCCTTGCGACGAGTCATTTCACGGGCACGGCGGGCGGCTTCGCGGGCCCGCGAAGCTTCGACGATCTTGCCGCAGATCATCTTGGCATCGACCGGGCGTTCGAGCAGGAAGTCGGCGAGCTTCTGGGCGACAACTTCCTCGACCGCGGCGCGGGCTTCCGACGAGACCAGCTTCATCTTGGTCTGCGAAGCGAACTTCGGATCGGGCATCTTGACCGACAGCACGCAGGCCAGGCCTTCGCGCATGTCGTCACCAGCGATATCGACCTTGGCTTTCTTGGCGATCTCGTTTTCGTCGATGTATTTGTTGATGACCCGGGTCATCGCGGCGCGCAGGCCGGTCAGGTGAGTGCCACCGTCGGACTGCGGTATGTTGTTGGTGAAGCAGAGCACCTGTTCCTGGTAGGAGTCGTTCCACTGCATCGCCACTTCGACACCGATGGTGATGGCGGAATCGGCCGCACCCTGACCCACCTTGGCGTCGCCGGCCGAGTAGAAGATATTCGGGTGAAGGACCGACTTGGTGCGGTTGATGTATTCGACGAAGCTCTGCACGCCGCCGGCAAAGGCAAAAAGCTCTTCCTTGCCGGCCCGCTGGTCGACCAGCTTGATCGAAACGCCGTTGTTCAGGAAAGACAGTTCGCGCAGGCGCTTGGCGAGGATTTCGTAGTGGAATTCGACGTGACCGAAGATTTCGTCATCGGCCAGGAAGTGCACTTCGGTGCCGCGCTTCTCGGTCTCGCCGATAACTTTCAGCGGCGAGACTTCGAAACCGTCGCGAACCTCAATGCTACGGTCGACCGGTACACCACGGCAAAATTCCATGAAGTGCTTCTTGCCGTCGCGGCGAATGGTCAGGCGCAGGAACTTTGACAGCGCATTGACGCAGGAAACGCCAACGCCGTGCAGACCACCGGACACCTTGTAGGAGTTCTGGTTGAACTTGCCGCCAGCGTGCAGTTCGGTCAGCGCGATTTCTGCCGCCGAGCGCTTCGGCTCGTGCTTGTCGTCCATCTTGACGCCGGTCGGGATGCCCCGGCCGTTGTCGATGACGGAAATCGAGTTGTCGGTATGGATGGTGACGATGATGTCGTCGCAATGCCCGGCCAGCGCTTCGTCGATCGAGTTGTCGACGACTTCGAAGACCAGGTGGTGCAGGCCAGTACCGTCGGAAGTATCGCCGATGTACATGCCCGGACGCTTGCGGACAGCCTCCAGGCCTTCGAGGATCTGGATGCTGGATTCGCCGTAGGCCGGCTGGCCGCCTTGCGGGACGTTCTCTTCACTCATTGCTTTGGTTCCACGTGAAACGATGAAGGCCCACCCGACGGATGGGCCTTTGCTGCAGGTCTTGAATCAGAAAATCAGATGCGCATCGGCATCACGACGTACTTGAAGCGGTCGTTGCCAGGCAGGGTGATCAGGGCGCTGGAATTGGCGTCGTTGAAGCTCCACTGGATTTCGTCGGCGTGGATGTTGTTCAGCACATCGAGCAGGTAGCCAACGTTGAAACCGACGTCGATGGCGTCCCCGGCGTAATCGACTTCGACTTCTTCCTGTGCTTCTTCCTGCTCGGCATTGGCGGCAACCAGCTTCAGGCTGTTGTCGCCGAGCACGACGCGAACGCCGCGGAACTTCTCGTTGGTCAGGATGGCAGCGCGCTGCATGGCCTGCATCAGCGTCTGGCGGCCAACCTTCATGTGGTTCTTCAGGGTCGCCGGCACGACACGCTCGTAATCCGGGAACTTGCCGTCGATCAGCTTGGAGACCAGGACGACGGAACCGAAGGAGAAACGCACCTGGTTCGGGGTCAGTGTGATGTTCAGCTGGTCATCGGTATCGACCAGCAGGCGGTTCAGTTCGAGCACGGTCTTGCGCGGCAGGATCATTTCCTGGCGCGGCAGGTCGGTGTCGATCTCGACGCTGGCATAGGCCAGACGATGACCGTCGGTGGCCACGGCCCGCAGCTCCTTGCCTTCGACCAGCAGCAGCAGGCCGTTCAGGTAGTAGCGCACGTCCTGTGCCGCCATCGAGTACTGGGTCTTGCTGATCAGTTGGCGGAAGGCCTTTTGCGAAATCGAGAATTGCTTGGTTTCGCCTTCGCTGACCGTCATCCGCGGAAAGTCGTCGGCCGGCAGGGTCTGCAGGCTGAAACGGCTCTTGCCGGCGCGCACCTGCAGGCGCTTGTCTTCCAGCACCAGGCTGACTTCGGCGGTATCCGGCAGCGAACGCAGGATTTCCTGCATCTTGCGGGCCCCGACCGTCACCGCGCCGTCACCCTCGCCGCCGGCGCATTCGGTGCTGGTCGTGATCTGAATCTCGATGTCAGTGGCCAGCAGTGTCAGGCGATCGCCCTTCTTTTCCAGCAGCACGTTGGAAAGAATTGGCAGCGTATGACGACGTTCGACAATTCCCGACACCGACTGCAGCGGGGCCAGAAGCGTGTCTCTTTGGGTTTTAATAAGAACCATATATTAAATTCCTTTTTAGACTATATCGGGAACAATTCTGTGGATAACTTAAAATTTCTCTTTTGTTTCAGTGGATTGAATCGACGTTTTCAATCTGCGAAAGGGCCTGGCCTGACTGTGGAGGAAATCGGGACAATTTTCCCATAAAGCGGGAAAGTGCAGATAACTCACAAAGGACCAACAGGTTTTCCACAGGTTTATCGACAGACTCATCCTTTCAATACTTGCAGCAATACATGCAGGTCATGATTGAGTTCGTTTTCCTTGGTGCGCAGCGAATCGATCGTCTTTACCGCGTGAATGACCGTGGTGTGATCGCGCCCACCGAAGGCATCGCCGATTTCCGGGAAGCTGTGCGAAGTCACTTCGCGGCACAGCCACATCGCCACCTGGCGCGGCCGCGCGATGGCCCGCGTCCGCTTCTTGGAAAAGAACTCGGCGACCTTGATCTTGTAATAGTCGGCGACGGTCTTCTGGATATTGTCGATACCAACGTTGCGCGCCGAACCGATGACATCCTTCAGCGCTTCCTTGGCCAGGTCGAGGGCGATGACCCGACCGTGGAAGGAAGAATAGGCCAGCACCTTCTTCAGCGCCCCTTCCAGTTCGCGGACATTGGAGCGCAGGTGCTTGGCGATGAAGAAGGCCACCTCGTCGTCGAGCTGGATGCCTTCGGCCTCAGCCTTCTTCTTCAGGATGGCCACGCGCATCTCCAGTTCCGGCGGCTCGATCTGCACCGTCAGGCCCCAGTCGAAGCGGGTCACCAGGCGGTCGTCGAGGCCGTTGATATCCTTGGGATAGGTATCGCAGGTGATGATGATCTGCTTGCGTGCCTCGATCAGCGCGTTGAACAGGAAGAAGAACTCCTCCTGGGAGCGGTTCTTGCCATTGAAGAACTGCACGTCGTCGAGCAGCAGTACGTCGAGCGAACGGTAGGTCCGCTTGAAGGTATCAAAGGATTTCTGCTGGTAGGCGCGAACGACGTCGGAGTAATAGTCCTCGGCGTGTACGTAGCGGACGATCTTTTCCGGGTTTTCGGCAACGATGGTGTTGCCGATGGCGTGGATCAGGTGAGTCTTGCCGAGACCGGCGCCACCATAGATAAATAGCGGGTTGTAGGCGCCGCCCGGATTATTGGCGACCTGAACGGCAGCGGCGCGGGCCAGGTCGTTGGCCTTGCCGACGACCAGATTGTCGAACGTGAAGGACGGAAAGAGCCGGGACTTCTCGTAATTGCTGCCCTTGCCACGGGATTTTTCCGGCGTGGCGGCTTTTTTCTCGCCGTTCGTCGCCGGTTTGACCGGTGCATTGTCGTTCTGCGGGTCGGACGCCGATCCCTGAACCCGGGGAGCGGCCACCTTGCCGCTGCCGATGACCAAAGCAATAGTGACGGGCGCCGAGAAAAAACTGCGGCTGTAATCTTCAATGCGCGTCAGATAGCGGTCGCGCACCCATTTCAGAATGAAGCTGTTGGGCGCAATCAGGCGCAGGCCGTCTTCCAGGGCCGTGGATTCACCTTCGAGCCGCAGGGGCTTGATCCAGGTATTGAATTGCTGTGCGGGCAATTCCTGCTCAAAGCGCTGCAAACAGGATTCCCAGAAACCGGCCATTGACGACAACACTCCTCCCCGCGCATTCGATGTGGATGTCGATGGCGGTTATTAGATATATGATTTTATGCAATTTTTTTGAATATGTCGGCGACCGGTCGGCAGCCGACGAAGCCAAGATTCTACCCCCCATCCGGGAAGTTATCCACAGCTTTGGAAAATAATTGATCTTGACAACACCCCATCAAACAGGGTGTAATCACGCGTTTTTCTTCGCACATCAAGGGATTACAACATGAAACGCACGTATCAACCGTCGGTCGTGCGCCGCAAGCGCACCCATGGCTTCCTGGTCCGTTCGCGCACCAAGGGTGGCCGTGCCGTTCTCGCCGCTCGCCGCGCCAAGGGCCGCAAGCGTCTGGCAGTTTAAGCCGGATTCCGGCGAGGTGAATCAAAGCTTCGCCAGACGCTATCGCCTGACAAAAACGGATGAGTTCTCATCCGTTTTTGGTTTCAGGAGGGCGATTCGCGGCAAGTTGCTGATGTTGCACTATCAGCCGCGGCCCGCAGGCAATACCGAGGCTCGGCTGGGTCTGGTCGTTGGCAAGAAGCTGCTCAAGCGGGCAGTCGACCGCAATACGGTCAAGCGCATTGTCCGGGAACAGTTCCGGCACTGCCGGGCAGGCTTGCCGGCCGTCGATCTGGTTGTCAGACTGGCGGCCAAACCTGCACCGCTCGACCGCAAGCTGCTGGCCGACGATTTCCTCGCCCTGCTGGAAAAGTTGCAACGACCGCGCAACAAGCGGGATGGACAATGAAATACTTGTTTATCGCGCTGTTTCGCGTCTATCAATATGCGATCAGCCCCTTGCTCGGGCGTCGCTGCCGTTATTTTCCGAGTTGCTCGGAATATGCGGTGGAAGCAGTGCAAAAATACGGTGCCTTCCGGGGTGGCTGGCTGGGCGTCAAGCGCATCTGCCGCTGTCACCCCTGGCATCCCGGCGGGTATGATCCTGTACCCTGACTCAAGAATTCTTTTGTAGGCTGTTATGGATACGCGACGCCTGATACTGGTTTTGATCTTCACGTTCTCCAGCTTCATGCTGTGGGAAAACTGGCAGAAGTACAACCAGCCGAAGCCGGCTGCCGATGCCGTGGCCTCCTCCGCGCCGGTTGCCGGTGGTGCTCCGACGCCATCTGCCGCACTGCAGGGCAAGGCCGCACCGGGCACGCCGCCGGTAACGGTTGCCGCATCGACCGCCGAAACCTTCACGATCACCACCGATCTGCTGAAGGCGACCATTTCCGCCCAGGGCGGCGATCTGGTCGATCTCGAACTACTCAACTACACCGATCACGACGACAGCAAGAAAACGTTCGTCCTGTTCGATGCCAAGCATCAATACGTGGCTCAGTCCGGCCTGATCGGCGAAGGGCTGCCGACGCACCGCACGGTGTTCAAGCGGGTTGCCGGCGCGACGGCACTGGCTGAGGGCACCGACGAACTGAAGGTACGTCTGGAATCGGCCGACCAGAACGGCGTCAAGGTTGCCAAGACGCTGACCTTCAAGCGTGGCTCCTACCTGATCGATGTCGCCTGGGAAGTCGCCAACGCCGGCGACAAGGCCATTGCACCGCACGCCTATTATCAGTTGCAGCGCGACGACGCGGCGCCGGCCGGCGAATCGGCCATGGTCTCCACCTTCACCGGTCCGGCGGTGTATACCGATGCCGAAAAGTACCAGAAGGTGGATTTCAGCAGCATTGCCGACAACAAGGCCAAGTTCACCAAGACGGCGGACAACGGCTGGCTGGCCATGGTCCAGCATTACTTCGTGACGGCCTGGGTACCGAAGGAAAAGACCCAGCGCGAGTTTTACATGCGCAAGGTCGAGGGCAGCAATCTCTACCAGGCCGGCGTCATCGTCCCGGTGGCCGAAATTGCCCCAGGCACCAAGGGCGAAACCTCAATCAGCCTGTATGCCGGTCCGCAACTGCAATCGAATCTGAAGCAGGTCGCCTCCGGGCTCGATCTGGTCGTCGATTATGGCTGGCTGACTGTGGTTGCCGCGCCGATCTTCTGGGCCCTTGAAGCGATCCACAAGCTGGTCGGCAACTGGGGCTGGGCAATTGTCGTACTGACCATCCTGATCAAGGCCGTCTTCTTCCCGCTCTCCGCAGCTTCCTACAGGTCGATGGCCAAAATGAAGCTGCTGACGCCGCGCCTGATGCAGCTCAAGGAACGCTTCGGCGACGACAAGCAACGCCTGAACCAGGAAATGATGAAGCTGTACCAGACCGAGAAGGTCAATCCGCTCGGCGGCTGCCTGCCCATCCTGGTCCAGATCCCGGTCTTCATCGCCCTCTACTGGGTGCTGCTCGGCGCCGTCGAAATGCGCGGCGCGCCGTGGATCCTGTGGATCAAGGACCTGGCCTCGGCCGACCCGTTCTTCATCCTGCCGGTGATCATGATGGTCTCGATGTTCGTCCAGACCAAACTGAACCCGACGCCGCCGGATCCGATCCAGGCCAAGGTCATGATGATGATGCCGCTGATCTTCGGTTTCATGTTCTTCTGGTTCCCGGCCGGCCTGGTCCTCTACTGGGTGGTCAACAACGTGCTGTCCATTGCCCAGCAGTGGCACATCACCCGGACGATCGACGCCGGCGGCAAGGCTGCCAACGACGCGAAAGCCTAAGGTGTGAACCACGACACCATCGCCGCCATCGCCACGGCCCCCGGCCGCGGTGGTGTCGGCGTCATCCGCATCTCGGGCAGCAATTTGCTGCCCTTTGCTTTGGCGCTGACCGGCAAGACGCCGAAGCCGCGCTACGCGACGCTGGCCGACTTTAAGGCGGCCGACAATGCTACGGTCGATAGTGGAATCCTGCTCTTTTTCCCGAATCCGCATTCCTTCACCGGCGAGGATGTGCTCGAACTGCAGGGCCACGGCGGTCCGGTGGTCATGCAGATGCTGCTCGCCCGCTGCCTCGATCTCGGCGCCCGGCTGGCCGAACCCGGCGAATTCAGCCGCCGCGCCTTCCTCAACGGCAAGATGGACCTGGCGCAAGCCGAGGCGGTTGCCGATCTGATCGACGCCGCCACGACCAGCGCCGCCCGTTCGGCGGTACGTTCGCTGCAGGGCGAGTTCTCGCGGGCGATCAGCGAACTGAACGAGGAGCTGATCAACCTGCGCATGCTGGTCGAGGCGACGCTGGATTTCCCGGAAGAGGACATCGACTTCCTGCAGGCCGCCAATGCCTTTGGCCGGCTCGAACGCCTGCAACTGAAGCTGGCCGAAATCTTCGACCGGGCCGGCCAGGGAAAACTGCTACAAGCTGGCCTGCATGTCGTGCTGGCCGGCCAGCCGAATGTCGGCAAATCCTCGCTGTTGAACCGGCTGACCGGCGACGACCTGGCCATCGTCACGCCGATTGCCGGCACGACGCGCGATGCTCTGCGGTCGACCATTCAGATCGAGGGCATTCCGTTGCACATCATCGATACTGCCGGCCTGCGCGAAACCGACGATGAAGTCGAGAAAATCGGCATCGCCCGCAGCTGGCAGGAAATCGAACGTTCCGACGTGGTTCTGCTGCTGGTCGATGCCCGCAGCGGCGTCGGTGCGGCAGACCGGGAGATACTGGCCCGCTTGCCGGAGCGCCTGCAGCGCATCACCGTCTACAACAAGATCGATCTGGCCGGCCGCGAGCCCGAACGCCACGACGAAGCCGACGGCATCGCCATTTCCCTGTCGGCCAAGGCCAACCAGGGCATCGATCTGCTGCGCCAGGAACTGTTGCGCATTGCCGGCTGGCACCAGGCCGAGGATGTCTTCATCGCCCGCGAACGTCACCTGCGTGCCTTGGCCGAGGCCCAGGAGCATGTCGCCGCGGCCCGTGATGTCGTCGAAAGCCGCCTGCCCGCCCTGGAACTGTTTGCGGAAGAGCTTCGCCTGGCCCAGCAGTCGCTCGGTCAGATTACCGGCGAATTCACGGCCGACGACCTGCTTGGCGTCATTTTCAGCCGGTTTTGCATCGGCAAATAAGCCGGCTCACATTTGCAGGATGTTTTTGGCATCGCCGGCGCCCTGTAGTGGCCCGAGCGGATTCCGGTTGCGGTCTACCTGCCTGACCATCGGCTGTCCGCTCCACTGCTTGTAGACCACCGTACCGTCGATAACGACCACCAAGGCACTGAAGCGCCAACCGGTAATCAAGGTTTCGCGATCGAAGTTGAGAAAATCGAGAAAGAAGTTGCCAATCCGCTTGCGCCGGATCTGGCTCTGTTCAAGCGAATACCCGATACACCGGTTCTCGGCACGGATGCAGTCGCGGATGCCCTGCGGTTGATCTTCGATGGAAAAACTCAACTGCGGAACTGCCGTCTTGACCACCTGCGAGTAGTTGAGAATGATGAGATTGGGCGTCTGCTTCGGGTCGTAGCCGAGGTTATGCAAATCGGCCAGCTTGGTCACGTACGGCTCGATCAGGTCGTACGACGCCTTGGCTTCTTCGAAAGAGTTCCATGGCGCCACCGTTTCCTGGCGCCCTGCCGGAAGCAACGCTGCGCACCCGCTGAGGATGAATGCGACACATGCGTTTGCCATTGTTTTCATTGAGGTAACCTGCACCCTTGATCACCTGCCGAAGTAACTCCGACTGCTTGAGAAATTAGACTGGCATTTATGCATTTGGTGCCATCCAGCTTATGAATCGCACATTTTTCATGCTCACTATGCGCCACCGCCATCGCGCGAAATTCAGTCTGATAAAGCTGTGGGCAAGTTGTCAGCAGTTTGTGGGTCATCTGCAAAAAACACAACTTGCAAAAATGTGTGCACATTCCATCCACAGGCTGAGCAGGGGGTTGTGAGACCTCAAATTTTGTATTTAACGTAATGATTTTTATAATAAATATATAATTATCCACAGAGTTGTTGCTGATATATTCTCAGTAGTTGGTTTACATATACTTCTTATATAAAACCGTAAACAGAACCCACTTCACTTCTGAAAGACGTATTTTTGGATTCGATTTCCAATGAATTGCTAATCCTGCTGCTGGCAGCCTTTGTGGCTGGCGGAATCGATGCGGTAGTCGGTGGCGGTGGTTTGATCCAGATTCCAGCCTTGTTCGTAGCCTACCCCGGGGAATCTCCCGCCAGCCTGTTTGGCACCAACAAATGCGCCAGCGTGGTTGGCACGAGCAATGCTGCCTGGCGCTATGCGCGGCATGTGGTCATGCCGTGGCGGACGATCCTGCCGGCTGCGCTGACTGCTTTTGTCTTTTCGTACGCCGGTGCGGCGACTGTCGCCTGGTTGCCCAAGGATGCCGTCCGACCGCTGATTTTGTTGTTACTGATTTTTGCAGCGATCTACACGCTGAAGCGAAAGGATTTCGGTGGTTTGCATGCGCCGGCTCACAGCGGCCAGCGCGAATTGGTCTATGCGACCTTGCTCGGCGGGGTGATTGGCTTCTACGACGGATTTTTCGGGCCAGGAACCGGCAGTTTCCTGATTTTCCTGTTTGTCCGCTTCTTCGGTTTTGATTTCCTGCATGCCTCGGCCAGCGCAAAAGTTGTCAATGTGGCAACCAATTTGGCCGCTCTCGCCTATTTCCTGCCCCATGGCTACGTGTTGCCGGTGCTGGCAGGGGGGATGGCAGTGGCCAATGTCTGCGGCTCGCTGGTTGGCACGCGGCTGGCCCTGAAGCATGGCAGCGGATTTATCCGCAAGGCTTTCCTGGCCATGGTCGGCGTATTGATCGTCAAATTTGCCTGGGATACTGTCCGACTCTGGTAAATCGGGTGCTTATCCTTAACCAGACGGGATTGCTCAGGTATTTCCAGAGGAAAATTTATGGCCTACACGTCGTTGTTTTTGGTCGATGCGCCGGAAAGGGCGGCAGTCGATGCCCTGCCGGGTCCGTTGGTGCTTGAATTCGGTGTGGATTGGTGCCCTCACTGCCAGCTTGCCCAGCAGCTGCTCGAACGGGCGATGCGGGGATATCCGGCGGTGCGTCACCTGAAGATCGAGGATGGTCCGGGACGTCGCTTGGGTCGGTCCTTCCGCATCAAATTATGGCCGAGCCTGCTGCTGATCAAGGATGGTCAGGAACTTGAACGGCTGGTCAGGCCGACGACCGAAGCCGAAATTGCCGCCGCCCTGGCCAGGCTGGCTGGTGCCTGATCAGTTTCTTGCCCGTCGCTGTTGCCAGGCATCCAGTTCGCGGCGGTCGATCAGAGTTTCCAGACGGTTGATGTTGCCCGGCAATTGCTGGCCTTCCCACTGTTCGGTTGCCCACCGTTTGACATTGGCGTGCAGATCGCCATGTTCGATGGCACGGGCCAGTTCGACTTCAGTCGCATGTACCTCGTCTTTCGCACCGGCAAGGGTTTGCGCGGCTTGATGAAGCGTCAGTGTGTCCATGAAGCACCTTTCCTCCAGGTTCGGTAGCCTCATTGTAGCGCCGAAAAACAGGCGTTCTTGCGGCTTGATCCGGTCGGCTTTCATGAACCTCGGCGGCCGCCATTTCATTTTTACGGCTTTTTTGCCTTTGACCGTAGCATTGGACTCTACAATGCCGCCTGCCGTCGGCCTGGTGATCGACTTATTGATTTCTGTTTTGGGGATTGCTTGATGGGTGTGATTCGATACCATTTTTTCCGCGGGGTTTGCCTGATGCTGGCTTTGTTGCCCGGGCTTGCCGATGCGGACTGGATTGCGCCGGGGAAGGCTAAATTGGGTATCGAGTTCGAGTTGGAAAAGGGGGCCGGCAATGCGTCGCAGAGCCGGGGGCTGACCCTGGTACCCGGCATCCGACTGGGCAATCGCTGGATCAACATGGTCGAGCTGCTGCTCGAAGGTGCCCGCGAGCATGATGAACTGACCGGCGAGCGTTCCAGCGAGCGCAAATTCGGTGTCCGCGTCCGCCACGAGTTTCCGATCACCGCCGAGGCGAAGATCGTGCTGCGCGGCCTGCTCGGCCACGCCTGGCAGGGCGACGAGAAATTCGCCTATTACTACGTCGAGCCGAGCTTCAAGTACGCCTTCGAGCACGTCGAGATGATGGTCGGCTATCGGCTGGTGCGGGGTATCGACGCCGGCAAGGAGCACGATCTGCACAAGTTCCGGCTGGGGCCGAGCTTTGAGCTGTCGGATCACAGCGAACTGGAGTTTCGCTGGGCGCGGAGCTGGAATCTGCATACCGGCCAGCACGTCAGCGATGCCTATATCGTCGAATACACGCAGAAGTTCTGACGACGCTTGGCGCCGGCCTGGCGTTTACCGTCCGCCGCCCCGCCCCAGGCAGCTCCGGTAGCGCCCTTCGACCCGCCGGGCGAACCA
>CAIXSK010000395.1 GCA_903922075.1 uncultured beta proteobacterium
AGCAGGATGGCGGCACCCTGCTCGCGATAGGCGGCAGCCGGCTCCGGCTGGTAGGTGTCGGCGCAGATCAGGACGCCGACCGGGATGCCGTCGACGACGAATGGCGCGCCGCCGGTGCCAGGTGTGGACCAGCTTTCGGCGCCGCCATGCACCCGTTGCTTGCGGTAGGCGCCCAGGATGACGCCGTCGCGGTCGATCACGGCGACGCTGTTGTGCAGTTTGCCGCTCTTGGCGTCGCGCTCGGCGAAGCCGACGAACAGCGCCACCCGGTTGTCACGGGCGATGGCGGTCAGGGTGCTGATCCAGGCGTCGGGAAAAGGCGCGATCCAGTCGGTACCGATCCGGCTGGCAAAGTTGTAGCCGGTCTCGGCCAGTTCTGGCGTGATCACCCAGTCGGCACTCTGGCCGACCGCTTCCTGGATGCCGGCCTCGATGCGGGCGCGGTTGCCGGCGATGTCGCCGGGCACGGCGTCGAGATGGAGCAGGGCCAGGCGCAGTGCATCCGGCGCCTTGGCCGGCGCTGCGGCAGCAGCCGGGAAACGCCGGGCGCCGGGCAGGAAGAAGCCGTTCTGCTTGCCGAGCGCTTCGACTACTGCCTGGTAGCTGGCCTTGCCGATCAGTTCGCCGATCCGGCTGTGGCCGCCGGTGTAGCTGGCAGTCGGGCCCTCGGTGCCGGAGACAGCGATGATGCTGTCGGTGCCGGTACCCGTCGCCTGCACCGCCGGGGTGTAGGTGCTGGCGACCCTGAGGTCTTGCAGCGCTGCCGTCTTGCCCTCGGTAACGGTGATCAGGGCGCGGGCCAGCGCGGCGTCGGTCAGCCGGATGTTGGTCAGCAGCACGATGTTGATGGTGCCGGCCGGGGCTTCGTCCTCGATGTAGGTACCGGCATCGACGCCGGTGCGGATGGCGTTGGACTTGGCGCCAGCGGTGGCCAGCACGGTGACGGTCAGCGGGCCGTGGCGGCGGGTGACGACGGCCAGGTTGTCGAGGTCGGCCGCCGTCGCCATCCGGGCCAGCGTCGAGGTGGCGAGTTGCAGCCGGCTGGCTGTTTCGGCGTGCACATGCTCGGCATAGGCCTTGCCGCCGCGGCCATCGCGCCCCATAAACTCGCTGCCCAGCTTGTGCCAGAGCTGCGGGTGGCCGGCATGGTTCATCGCGGCGCGGGCATCGAGCAGGCCGTCGGAGGTGGACAGCGTGCGCCGCGCTTCGGGAAAGCGGACGACCAGCACTTTTTCCCAGTAGCCGTCGCGTTCGCCGCGCAGGATCTGCGCGCTGGCCCGGATTTCGGCGGGAAGATCGATCCCGGCCGCCCCGGCGGCGGCCGACAGCAGGAGCAGGCCGGCGAGGGTCAGGCGGCATATGATTTTCATCGTTGCCGGATCAGAATTCGAGGCCGGGCATGGCCTGGATGCCACTCTGGAAGGCGTGCTTTTCCATGCCGATGTCGCTGACGGTGTCGGCGACGTCGCGTAGCGCCTGTGGCGCGGCACGGCCGGTGATGATCACGTGCTGCATGGGGGGACGGGCGAGCAGCTTGGCGATGACTTCGTCGAGTTCCAGCCAGCCGTATTTGAAGGCATAGGTCATTTCGTCGAGGACGACCAGGCCGATTTCCGGATTGGCGAGATGGCCGCAGGCGACGGTCCAGGCCGCCCGAGCGGTTCGTGCGTCGCGCTCTTTGTCCTGGGTTTCCCAAGTGTAGCCTTCGCCGCCGACATACCAGCTGATACCGGACTGGGGGCGGAAAAAGACCTCTTCGCCGGTATCCGAGCGGCCCTTGACGAATTGCACGACGCCGACCTTCAGGGCATGGCCGAGGGCGCGGGCGACGACGCCGAAGGCCGCCGAGGACTTGCCCTTGCCGTTGCCGGTGTTGACGAGCAGGACACCGCGTTGCTCTTGTGCCGCGGCGATCTTGTCGTCGATGACTGCCTTCTTTTTCTGCATGCGTTGTTCGTGGGTAATCATTTTTACGCCGGAATGAAGCAGCGCTGGCCGCCGTCGTCGATCTGGCGCAGCGCGTAGCCGTAAAGTTCGGATAGTGTTTTTGCCGTCAAAATGCCATCGACCGTAGCATTCTCGGTACGGCCGTCGCCGAAGACGAGCAGGGCGCGGTCGCAGAAGCGGTGGGCCAGCGCCGGGTCGTGGAGGACCATGATGACGCCGGCGCCGCAGTCGCGCGCGGCGGAGGCGAACAGTTCCAGGACCGCCATCTGGTGATTGAGGTCGAGGTGGGCCAGCGGCTCGTCCAGCAGATAGAGCGGCGCCGCCTGCGTCAGCAGCGTGGCGATCGCCAGGCGCTGGCGTTCGCCGCCGGACAGCGTGTGAATCTGCCGGCTGGCCATGGCGTCGAGGCAGACCGCCTTAAGGGCGCCTTTTGCCAATTCGGCATCGCGGGTCGTTTCCCAGTCCCAGCGTCCGAGGTGGGGGTGGCGGCCGGTCAGCGCCGTTTCCAGCACCGTCGAACCGAAGGGATCGGACTGGAATTGGCCCAGCCAGGCCCGGTGCAGCGCCGCCTGCCGTGGCGGTAGTGACCCGGCATCGGCGCCGCCGAGTAAGACGTGGCCGGCAGCCGGTGGGCGCAGGCCGGCCAGGGTCGACAACAGCGTCGACTTGCCGGCGCCGTTGCGGCCGAGGATGGCGATACGCTCGCCGGCCGCGATGCGCAGGTCAAGATGATCGACCACCGTCTTGCCACCGATATCGACGCGCAACTGGCGGGTTTCGAGCAGGGCTGCGCTCATTTCGACTGCCTCGACAGCAGGAACAGGAAAACCGGGACGCCGATCAGCGCCGTCAGCACGCCGACCGGCAGTTGTTGCGGGGCGATCAGCGTGCGCGCCAGGGTGTCGGCCAGCACCAGCAGCGAACCGCCGGCCAGTGCCGCGGCCGGCAGCAACAGGCGCTGGTCGTTGCCGATGGCGAGGCGGACCAGGTGCGGAATGATCAGGCCGACAAAGCCGATCGAGCCGGCCGTTGTCACCGCAGTGGCAGTGGCCAGGGAAGCTAGCAGGTAAATCGCGTAGCGCAACCGGTTCACCGAGACGCCCAGCGCCTGGGCCTGCATCTGGCCACGCGCCAGCAGGTTAAGTTCGCGGGCGAAGGGCATGGCGAACAGCAGGGTAACACCGAGTGTCAGGAGGGCGGGCCACCACTCCCCGGCCTGGCCGAGATCGCCCATCAGCCAGAACAGCATGCCGCGCAGCTTGTGCTCGTCGGCGATGGTCAGCATCAGCGCGACCAGCGCGCCGCAGCCAGCGGCGACGATGACGCCGGTCAACAGCAGGCGGGTCTGCGTCCAACTGCCGTCGCCGTGCGCCAGCCCGAAAACCAGCAGCATTGCCCCGAAGGCGCCGGCAAAGGCCAGGCTGTCGACACCGAGCACCGAGAAGCCGAGCAACATCCCGAACATCGCACCGACCCCGGCGCCGCCGGAAATGCCCAGCACGTAGGGATCGGCCAGTGGATTGCGCAACAACACCTGCATCAGCGCCCCGGCTAGCGCGAGCAGGCCGCCGCAGGCGAAACCGGCCAGCGCCCGCGGCAGGCGTAGTTCGATGACGATATCGGCACCCGGCGCATCCTGGCCGAGCAGTCCGGCCAGGATGCTGGCCGGCGGCACCTGCATGCTGCCTGCCGTCAGCGCCAGCCCGATGCTCAGCAGCGCCAGCAGGCTGAGGCCGAACAGGATCAGGAGGGCGCGACGGCGGGTGGGCATGGCTCAGCGCTTAGAAGTCATAACGCAGATCGGCAAAGAAGGCTCGACTGTCGGCTGGGTAGTAGCTGCCGTAGTAACCGGTGGGCGAATATTTCTTGTCAGTCAGGTTGACGATCCGGCCGCGTACCGTCCAGGCGGCTGCTCGCCAACTGGCGGCAAAATCGGCCGTCGTGTAGGCGGACAATTTTTCGAAGCCGTTGTTGCCGGCATCGCCACCCGAGTAGCGCGCGCCGACATGGGTGGCGAAAAGCGCGAGATTCCAGGCTGCGGTCGGCTTGAAGGTCAGGCCGGCAGTCGCCTTGAGTGTCGGCACCAGTGGAAGCTTGTTGCCACTGTTGGCGCCATTGCGGAATTCGGCCTTCTGCAGATTGAGCCCGCCATTGATCTGCCAGCGCGGGCTGATTTCGTAACTGACTGCAGTGTCGATACCCTGGTGGCGGGTTTTGGCCAGATTCTCGTTTTCGAAGGTCAGCCCGTTCCAGGCGATTTCGTCGGTCATGTTCAGGTTGTAAGCCGTGACCTTGAGCGAGTAAGAGGAGCCGGACCACTGGCCGCCGACATCGACAAATGTCCCGCGTTCCGGGCGTACCGGCTTGCTGGCAAAGCCAACAAAGGTCGTCAGCTCGTCCAGGTTGGCAAAGCGGAAGGTCGTTCCGGTCCGGGTGAACAGACGGAAACCGGGCGCGACTTTATAGCTCAGGCCGATCTCGCCGATGGTTTTGCTATGGTCGTTATTGATGCTCAGTCCGTTGCTGTCCGAGGCAGATTGCTCGATTTTCTGGTGGCGGGCGCCGGCGGTCAGGGTCAGGTCGGAAGTCAGGCGCGTCTGGTTCTGGAGATAGGCGGCCTGGCTGGTCTGGTTGATCGTTACCGTTTTGGCGATCGGCCCGTTCTTGCTGAACGAGTTGTCAGAGGTCAGCTCGCCATCGTAGTAATCGAAGCCGATGGTGGTCTTGCTGGCCAGGCCGGCCAAACCGTGATCCCACTGCAGGCGGGGGGTGAAGGACAGGGTGTCGGTCTTGCGCTTGCTGAAGGAGAACCAGCTGGAAATCCACGAGGTGTTATCGACTTCGGTGTAGCCGAGTTCTGCGGCGAAAGTCAGGTTGTCGGCAAGCCGCCAGCTGACGCCCGGTCGTACGTAGGCGGTGCGCCGCTCGGCAAAGCTGTCGGTCGTTTCGGCCTGGCGCGGATTGCTGTCGTATTGGGCCTTGGTCAGCGAACCGGGTAGCCCGACATCAAGTGACGACCAGCCGATATCGACGAAGGCCTCGCCACGGTCGAAACGAACACCCACCCGGCCGGCCAGGTTGTTGCGTTCTTGCTCGTTGTTCTTGCGCCAGCCGTCAGTTGCCTGATGGTTGAGCGCGAGAGCGATGTCGAAATCGCCTAATTGCTTGGCGAGACTGGCCGAGAGCAACTGGCCATTATTGCTGCCCAGGCCGGCCTGGATGCTGGCACCGTCGCGCTGTTTGCCGGTAATGATGTTGATGACGCCGCCGACGGCATTGTCGCCATAGAGAATGGCGGCACTGCCACTGATGATCTCGATGCGGTCTACGCTGTCAAGCGGTACCAGGCCCCAATCGACATTGGCGCTGTCGAATGGATTCAGGCGCCGGCCGTTGAGCAGGACAAGAGTGCGTTGCGCGGCACCTTCACCGAAGCCGCGCATGTCGATGGAAGTATCGGCACCGATTGAACCGTACAGCGGAGAGACTTGCAGGCCAGCGGTATACCGGAGAGCGTCAGGGAGTGTCTGGGCGCCGGAGTCGCGGATATCGTCACGGGTGATCGTCGTGACATTCGCTGCAGTGGTTAGCGATGATTCGCTGAAACGGGTGGCTGTGACGAAGACTGGATCGAGCAGGGCCAGTTGCTGGGCGCCAGCAGGAATGGCGAAGAGGGCGGGCAGGAGTGCCGCCAAAGGCTTGATGCGTGGATACATGTTTTCCCTTTCCCGGCAGGCGTCCCCGCACGCCGGAACAGCATTGACAAGGAAATGCGAGGGAGAAAGGCTGGTTGCGACAACCGGCACCACACCCCCGTGGCACTTCCGCTTCTTGTCTCAGGCCGGTATCCGGGCTCGCAAGTCTTGACGTATCGCCTTCCCAGGATCGCTCCCAGTGGCCTTGTGATACGCCCGCACTTGCTTACCGTTGCGGGGGCAGCAGCGGAATGGTCTTTTTGGAGACGCACCGCTTTCCCGTTTAACTGCGCTTGGAGAATCCGTACGCAGCACCTGACACGGCGCGCATTCTACCCCGGTCCGTGCTGCAGCGCATCAAGCGGGGTCGGGCGCTTGCTATAAACCACTTTGAGAATAAAGGCTTAGTCCTTGACCACGCGACGTTTTAGCCTCTATAGTTCGCGCCATGAATGCCGAACTCGAAACCCTCGAAGCCAAGATCGAACAAGTGGTCGCCCTGGTTCACCAGCTACGCGCCGAAAACGAGGTTTTGCGAAACCAGATGATCGCGGCCGAGGCCGAGCGACTGCATCTGCGCCAGACCATGACCGCCGCCCGCGAGCGACTGGAAGGCCTGATGGAAAAGATTCCCGAGGATGTCTGAGATGAGCGGCGAGCCGAATTTCCTCGACGTCAAGATCATGGGCCGCGAATACCGCGTGGCCTGCACGCCGGAAGAGCGCGATGCGCTGCTGTCGGCGGTCGATCTGGTCGACAACAAGATGCGCGACATTGCCCAGCGCACCAAGAACACCATTGCCGAGCGCGTCGCCGTGATGGCCGCCCTGAACATCGCCCACGAGCATCTTTCCGGTTCGACCGGCGGCACGCAAAAAGAATTTTCTGAGGCGGTTGATACTTCGGAAACGAAGCGTAGAATCGGTGACATGGGAGCACGGTTGGATGCCGTGCTGGCGCCCCAGCAGCAACTGGATCTTTGAGCCGGAAGTTGCAAGGCGCAGCCCGCCAAGTGTTCCCTGCGGTGTTTGTTAAGGCCATACATTCCTTGAACCAATGCTGATTGGCATCGGTTGCGGACCGTTGAAACCGTTGTTGTGCGCGCTCTTCGCGAGTGTGCCTGAAACGGGAGGAAAGCAACCACTCTGAACCCCGGTTCAGGATGCCGGCCTGACGGCACTCGCGGGGACCAAATCAAAACGGGTGGCAGATTATCTGCCGCCCGTTTCCATTTTGTTGGGTGGCACATGCAGTACTGGCTGATGAAGTCCGAACCGGACGAGGTGTCGATCGACGATCTGGCCGCGGCGAAGACCGTGCCCTGGTTCGGCGTGCGCAACTATCAGGCGCGCAATTTCATGCGCGATGCGATGCGGATCGGCGATCTGGCCTTCTTCTATCATTCCGGCTGCGCCGAGCCGGGGATTGCCGGCATTTGCGAAGTGTGTTCCGAGCCTTATCCGGACGAAACACAGTTTTCCCCGGCCAGCCCGTATTTCGACCCGAAATCGGAAGTTGCCAACCCGCGCTGGCTGCTGCGCGATGTCCGTTTTGCGCACAAGACGCGCTACGTCCCGCTGTCGGAACTGCGCATCCATCCCGAACTTGCTAACATGCGCCTCCTCGCCCGTGGCAACCGGTTGTCGATCACGCCGGTCAGCGCCGAAGAATGGGCTTTCATTACCAAGATTCTGATGGGGCTGTGATGACGGTCTGGTGGCTGGCGTATCTTGCACTCGGCGCCTTTGCCGGTTTTTTTGCTGGCCTGCTGGGCATCGGCGGCGGTTCGCTGATGGTGCCGGTGCTGGTCATGCTGTTTGCCGCCCAGGGCTTTCCGAGCGGCGAGGTGATGCATCTGGCGCTTGGCACTTCGATGGCGACCATCTTCTTCACGTCGATTTCCAGCGTACGGACTCATCAGGCGCACGGCGCGGTGCTGTGGCCGGTGGTCGCCCGCATCACGCCAGGCATCATCGTCGGGACGCTGCTCGGCACCCATGTCGCCAGCCTGGTGCCGACCAAGGCGCTGGCGCTGATTTTTACCTTGTTTATCTGCTACGTCTCGGTGCAGATGATCGTCAACCTGAAGCCGCAGGCGCATCGCGAGTTGCCGGGGGTGCTGGGCACCGGGCTGGTCGGCACCGGTATCGGCTTCATTTCCTGTCTGGTGGCGATCGGCGGCGGCGTGCTGTCGGTGCCGTTCATGACCTGGTGCAACGTGAAGATGCAAAACGCCATCGGCACGTCGGCGGCAATCGGTTTTCCGATCGCCTTGGGCGGCGCCCTGGGCTATATCTGGAACGGCTGGGGGGTCAGCGGTTTGCCGCCGGCCAGTCTCGGTTTTGTTTATCTGCCAGCGATGGTTGGCGTTGCGGCGGTCAGCGTGCTGACGGCGCCGATCGGCGCCCGGCTGACCCACCAGTTGCCGGTCAAGACGCTGAAACGGGTCTTTGCGGCCATCTTGCTGGCCTTGGCCGGCAAGATGATGTGGGGGCTGCTGTAGCCGGCCACCGGCAGAATTTCAATTTTGGCCAAAAAATCGGGCCGACCGTAGCATTTGGCTCGGCCGGCGCTTAGCGCGCCTTGAACACCGGCCTGCGCTTTTCCAGGAAGGCGGCCAGCCCTTCCTTGTAGTCTTCGGTGGCGAGGAAGGCGAAGGAGACGGCCTTTTCCTCGTCGGAAAGCGGCCGGCCGTCGAGCAGGCGTGCTATCCATTGCTTGTGCCAGCCGGCGACCAGCGGGGCGCCGGCGCAGATGCGGCGGGCTGTGGCATAGGCTTCGTCTTCGACCTGGGCGTCGGCGACGACGCGGGTCAGCAGGCCTTTCTCGTAGGCCTCGCGCGCATTCAGGATGCGCCCTTCGAGCAGGATTTCCTTGATCACCGCCGGCCCGGCCAGGCGGAGCAGGCCTTCCATTTCGCCCGGATACATCGAGAAGCCGAGCTTGTTGATCGGGGCGCCAAATTTGGCGCTTTCCCCGGCAATACGCAGGTCGCAGACACCGGCGATTTCCAGCCCGCCGCCGATGCAGGCGCCGCGAATCAGCGCCACGGTGGGGTGCGGGCAGTCGGCGATGGCGTTCAGCGCCGCCGCGACCTGGCCGTGGTAATGCAGCGCCTGGTCCAGCGTCGCCCGGGCGGTGACGAACTCTTCCAGGTCGCCGCCGGCGGCGAAGGCCTCGTCGCCGGCGCCGCGGATGACGACGCAGCGAATGCTACGGTCGGCCCCGATTTTTGCCATGTTTTCAGCCAGCAACTGCCACATGGCGAGGTTGATCGCGTTCAGCTTGTCCGGGTTGTTCAGGGTCAGGGTGGCGACTTCGCCCTGCACGAGAAGATCGATTGTTGCCATCAGTAAATCCCGCAGAAGCCAAAGTCCGGAATTATAGCGTTGCGGAAATTTCCCCGATTTATCGGGCAGGCCGGATGAAATGCCCGGTCCTCGATGAGCCGCTTCGTTGCGCAGCCAGGGCGGCCTTACTTTTAGGCTGGTGCCCGGAAGTGCTTCACTAAAACTACATTTGTAGTAACTTTGCAGGAAATTTATAAGGAGGCTTTGATGAAAAGAGCAATCGAGCCGACCAGCGTCGAACGGACGATGCGGGAAAACGATTTCATCGTTTCCAAGACCAACGCCAAGGGCATCATCACCTACGGCAACCCGATCTTCATCGAATTTTCCGGCTATTCCGAAGCCGAGCTGCTCGGTTCCCAGCACAACATCATCCGTCATCCCGACATGCCGCGCGCCGCCTTCAAGCTGGCCTGGGACACCATCCAGGCCGGCAAGGAGTTCTTCGGCTACGTCAAGAACATGTCCAAGGATGGCGGCTTCTACTGGGTCTTCACCCACATCACCCCGGACTACGACCGCTCGGGGCAGATCGTCGGCTACACCTCGGTCCGCCGCTGTCCGCGGCCGGAGGCGGTGCGCAAGATCGAACCGGTCTATCGCGCCATGCTCGACGCCGAACGGGCGGCCGGGGCGCGGGGAGCCATCGAGGCCGGGACCAAGATCCTGGTCGATATCATGCAACAGTCAGGGGTTGGCTATGAAGAACTCGTCTTCTCGCTTTAAGGCAAGCTGGCTGCTGGTGCCGCTGCTGCTGGCGGCAGCCGGGCTGGCCTTCGTGACGCCGTGGGCGACGCTGGCTTGCCTGCTGGTCGCGCTAGTTGTTCTGTTCTGGCCGGCGACGGCTTCCCAGGCTGAAATGAGCAAGCTGGACGAACTCTTGCGTCAGGTCGGACAAGGCGCGCTGGTGGCTCGCCTGCCCCAGGCCATGGCCGACCCGACGCTGGAGTCGATCCGGATCAACATGAATTCAGTGCTCGATCAGACGGAAACCACCTTCCGGGAAATCCTCGGCGCCATGCAGGCCTCCTCCGCCGGTCGGAACTGGCGCCGCCTGCAGATGTCGGGGCTGCACGGTACCTTCCGCACTGTCCTCGAACAGATGCAGTCGCTGCTCGACAAGCTCGAGGAGGCGCAGGAATCGGTGGCTCGCGAGGCCCTGCTGTCGCGCATATTCCTGCGTTCGGAACGCGGCTTGTCGATGGCCATCGAGCATGTCGACAAGGCCTTGCTCGAAGTGGGCGACCGTTCGGATCAAGCGCAGAAGCTGGCGGGCGACTTTGGCCAATCGGCCAGCGCCATGTCGAATGCGGCGCAGCGCATGTCCCAAGCCCTGGGCGGCGCACAAAGTGCCGCCGAGAGCGGCGTCAATGCGCTGGCTGACCTCAATGCCAAGGCCGGGACCATCCATCAACTGACCGGCCGCATCGACGATATCGCCAAGCAGACCAATCTGCTGGCGCTCAACGCGGCCATCGAAGCGGCCCGGGCCGGCGAGGCCGGGCGGGGTTTTGCCGTGGTGGCCGACGAGGTGCGCAAACTGGCCGATCAGGCGAAGCGTTCGGCGGAGGAAATTGCCGCGGCCATTTCAGCGATCAGCACCTCGATGGCGGCAGCGACGGTCGAAATCGGCGACCTGCAACAGGCCGTTTCGGAGGCCCGGGTGACGGCGGGTGAATTCAGCAGTGAGCTCGCCAGTTCGGCGACCTCGGCGCTGCATGTTCACGACCTGTCAACGGCCATCGGTGTTGGCGCCACCTCGATGGAGTCGTCGATGCGCCTGGTCGCTACGGCTCAGCGGGCGCGGGCTGACGCCACCTCCATCCTGCATGGCGAGGCGGTCAGCGTGGGTAGTTTGACCGAGATGGAGCAGGAAGCCGCAAAAATTGCCCTGTCGCGGAAGTGGGTCAAGGGCAGTGCCGACCGCGAAGCGCTGGTCGCCATCTACGACAAGCTGTTTGCCAATATCGAAGAGCGAATGAGTTAAGGGCGGCGCTCAGGCGGCCTTGGGTGGCGCCGCGTCCATCTTGGCCAGTGCTTCGCGTCCGGAGAGCAGGTGATCGTGCATCAGCTTTTCGGCGTGGACGGCATTGCCGGCCTCCAGCGCCGCCATGATCAGGCGGTGTTCGTCGAGCGACTGCTGCAGGCGACCTTCCAGCGACAACGAATGCAAGCGGGACAGTTTCAGGACCTTGCGCAGGTCCTGGATGACCGACAGCAGCCAGCGATTGCCCGAGAGTTCCTGAATCTTCTTGTGGAATTCCTGGTTGGCCTCGAAGAAGGCATCAATCCGTCCGTCACGGGCCGCAGCTTCGAGGCGCTCGTGGACTTCCTTCAACATCGCGATATCGGCCTGGGTGGCGCGATTGACCGCTTCGGCGGCGCACCGGCCCTCCAGCATGGCCATCAGCGGGAAGATGTCGTCCATGTCCTGGCGCGAAATTTCGGTCACGTAGCAGCCGCGGCGTGGCTTCAGTTCGACCAGGCCTTCCGAAGCCAGTACTTTGAGGGCTTCGCGCAGCGGCGTCCGGGAAATTCCGTACTGTTCGGCGAGTTTTTGCTCGTCGATCCAGGTGCCCGGCGTCAGTTCGTGGGCGAAGATACGCTGGCGCAAACGCTCGGCGACTTCCTGATACAACGCGGTAGGTGCAATGTGAGTCATGTTCTCGATGTGGATTCTGGAGCAGATCGGTACATTGCCGACTTGCTTCCATAATTATGGATACAGTATTATGCGGGACTCAGTATGTCAAGCTAGGCACGAAAGCGTAGAATTTTGAATTCTGCATCATCGGCCTGAAAAAATCGAATCGGCGAGGGATGTGTCATGTCAGAAAAGTTCTTTGATTCCAATAATCTGGAAGTGTGGGAGAAGGCTGCGGCCAAGCAGGCGCCCGGCGGTGACATCAACAATCTGGTCTGGCACACTCCGGAAGGCCTGCAGGTCAAGGCGCTGTATACGAAGAAGGACGTCGACGGCCTTGAGTTCGCCGACACCCTGCCCGGCGTTGCCCCCTTCCTGCGCGGTCCGCAACCGACGATGTATGCGGTCAAACCTTGGACCATCCGCCAGTACGCCGGGTTCTCCACTGCCGAGGCTTCCAACGCTTTCTACCGCAAGGCGCTGGCCGCCGGTGGTCAGGGCGTCTCGGTCGCCTTCGACCTGGCGACGCACCGCGGCTACGATTCGGACAATCCCCGCGTCCTCGGCGATGTCGGCAAGGCTGGCGTGGCCATCGACTCGGTCGAGGACATGAAGATCCTGTTCGACGGCATCCCGCTCGACAAGATTTCCGTCTCGATGACGATGAACGGCGCCGTGCTGCCCATCCTCGCCGGCTACATCGTCGCCGCCGAGGAACAGGGTGTTTCGCAGGACAAGCTGTCCGGCACCATCCAGAACGACATCCTCAAAGAGTTCATGGTGCGGAATACCTATATCTATCCGCCCAAGCCGTCGATGAAGATCATCGCCGACATCTTCGGCTACACGGCGCAGCACATGCCGAAGTTCAACTCGATCTCGATTTCCGGCTATCACATCCAGGAAGCCGGGGCCAACCAGGCCATCGAACTGGCCTTCACGCTGGCCGACGGCATGGAATACGTGCGTACCGGCGTCGCCTCGGGCATGGACGTCGATACCTTCGCCGGCCGTCTGTCCTTCTTCTGGGCGGTGGGCATGAACTTCTACCTGGAAATCGCCAAGATGCGCGCCGGCCGCCTGCTGTGGGACCGCATCATGACCGGTTTCAACGCCAAGAGCGCCAAGTCGAAGATGCTGCGCACGCACAGCCAGACTTCCGGCTGGTCGCTGACCGAGCAGGACCCGTACAACAACGTCGTGCGCACGACCATCGAGGCG
>CAIXSK010000396.1 GCA_903922075.1 uncultured beta proteobacterium
CCCCAACGGCGCCGGCCAGGTCGCCAAGGCCTGCAACCAGATGATCATGGTCGCCGCCATCCAGGCGGCGGCCGAAGCCATGCGCCTGGCGGCCGCCGCCGGCGTCGATCGCGCCAAGGTCAAGCAGGCATTGGCGGGCGGTTCGGCCGCCTCGCGCGTGCTCGACGTGATGGGCGAGCGCATGGTCCAGCGCGACTTCGCGGCCGGCATCGAGGCGCGGCTGCATCACAAGGATTTTGGCCTGGTCTTGGAGGCGGCGCGGCAGAGCGGCGTCCCGGTGCCGCTGGCAGCGGTCGTCGGCCAGCAACTCAACGCCCTGATGGCGCAAGGCTGGGGGCGGGACGATACCGCCTCCCTGCTGCGCGTGCTGGAGTTGCAGTGAGCCAGATCGCCCAGCTATCCGAAGCCGAGATCGAGGATCGCTTCCACGTTGTCGGCACCTTGCCAATTGCCTTCATGCTGACCGGCTTCGCCCGCGAGCGCGACTCGTTCTCGGTGCAGTTTGGCGGCGGCCAGGATATGTTCCTGACCACGCTGCTCAGCGTCGAACCGCACAGCGGCGTGCTGATTTTCGATTGCAGCGGCAGCGAAGAGACCAACCGCAAGTTCCTGGCCAGCGAACGCAATGTTTTCGTCGGCCGGCCGGCCGGCATCCATGTCCAGTTCGTCACCGGGCCGGCCCGGGAAATCAAGTTCGAAGGCGGCAAGGCCTTTTCGGTTGCCCTGCCGAAGCGCCTGCTGCGCCTGCAGCGCCGTGAATATTTCCGGATCGAGACGCCGCACGTCCGGCCGCTCCAGTTTTTCGGCCGCTTGCCTGGCGGCGCTTTGCTGAACCTGCCGGCACACGACATTTCGGTGGCCGGCATCGGCTTGACCGCGCCGACCCCGCCGGATGGGCTGGAGGTCGGCATGGCGCTCGAAAGCTGCCGCTTTTCGCTGCCGGAAGAAGAGCAAGACCTGTTCTTCAAGGCCTCGGTGCGCCACATCACCGCCCGCGAGTCGCGGGCCGGGATCCGCCCATGGCGCATCGGCCTGCAGTTCGCCGATCTGCCGGGCAACGCCGGAAACCGCATCCAGCGCTACATCGCC
The DNA here is from genome assembly GCA_903922075.1 of uncultured beta proteobacterium. Lineage (GTDB taxonomy): Bacteria > Pseudomonadota > Gammaproteobacteria > Burkholderiales > Rhodocyclaceae > Azonexus. Next base: position 1,090 of record CAIXSK010000396.1, read on the forward strand.
CGCCTTGAACGCGAGCGGCACGAGTTGATTTAGTTGCTAGTTGTTAGTCGGTAGCCGCTAGCTAAAAGCGGCCGGCTGGCAAATGCTACGGTCGGCCCGAAAAAATGGCCAAAATCAAAATGGGTGGGGAAGAGTGGAGCGAGAAAACAGTGCTCTGACCCCCATTATTTCCGGGCGACCTGAGCGATATTCAGGTCAAGGCCCTGGAAGAAGGTGTGCCGTATCAAACGCTCATCGCCAGCGTCCTGCACAAATACGTTACTGGTCGCCTTGCCGAGCAACCGAACACGACCGCCAAGGCATCTCGAAAGCCAGTGGCAAAACGCCGTGCCACATCCGGTAGCTAATCGGCCACTGTCGCAGCAATAGGACAACAATAGGGGACAGGGTTTTGCAAATAAACCGTGGTCTGTCCCCTATTGTTGAAACCGTGGTCTGTCCCCTATTGTTCCTTGAAAGATCAAGAGGGCCAGACTAGCACAAAACCGTGGTCTGTCCCCTATTGTTGTTACAAAATCCGTGGTCCGTCCCTTATTGTTTGCCGGACGGCAGCCAGCGCAGCTGGCTGACGGTCCGGTGGATTGGGAAGTTAGAGCTCGGCACATACTCACAAATTTGGTTTTTCATCTTGATGGAGCTCTCTGCAAACTAGAAATTCATTCGGGGTAAGCTCACGCTCGTACTTTCCGAGATGCCCGAAGGTTCCCTTGGTGCTTAGACTTCCTCGTGCTTCGATATAGAGAATTGGAGTTCGCCCAGGAGATGCTTTTGCAGTTTCCGCACAGGGCGGCAACTTAGTGAGCCACCAACGCTCCCCGTTTCCAATTTGCACGAAGAGGCTTTCTTCGAAGCCATAGGCGTAGTAACCAGAATAAGTCTCTGAAGCCAACGAGTCGGCGCAGTGACAGATGCATGCGAATAGTCCGAGTGCCAGCAGACGTGTAGTAGACGACAAACTGTCGCCTAATTCTTGAATGTGTCCAATAAGCTGGACAACAAGACTGCCTGAGCAGCTTGTGTCACAACGATTTCGATCCGATGCTCTCATATTTTGCTCCGTATTCCGGCAAGAAACTGGACAGTCGTTTTTAGCAGATTAGCATATTTTGACTGGGGCTTCCGGATGCGGGCGGGGCTGGCGTCAGCAAACGTCGCAGCGGTGGATTTCCACCGTTGCATGCACGATTTCCTCATGCACCGACAGGGCTTCGCGGATGTCCAGCGGCGTTAGTGCCGTGTCGTGGGTGAGCAGGCTGAGGGCGCAGGCGTAGGCGCCGTTGCCGATGCGCCAGACGTGGAGGTCGGTCAGTTGCGTCTGGCCGGATTCAGGCAGGGCGGCGATGACTTCGCGGATTTCGGCGACGACGGGGTGATCCATCTCGCGGTCGAGCAGCACGCGGCCGCTTTGCACAATCAGGTTTTTGGCCCACAGGGCGACCAGCACGGCGCCGACCAGGCCGCTTGCCGGGTCGAGCCAGGCCCAGCCGCAGAGCCAGCCGCCAGCCAGCGCGGCGATGGCGAGTAGCGAGGTCAGCGCGTCGGTGACGACGTGGATATAGGCGGCCTTGAGGTTGAGGTCGTGGTGGTGTTCGTGGCCGTGGTCATGGCCATGATGATCGTGGTCGTGGGCGCCGCCGAGGATCAGCGCGCAGACCACATTGACGGCCAGGCCGAGGACGGCGACGGCCATCGCCTCGGCGTAGTGGATGGGCTGCGGCGACCACAGGCGGTCGAGCGAGCCGAAAACCATCGCGGCGGCGACGCCGAGCAGGAAGATGGCGCTGGTGTAGCTGGCCAGCACTTCGATTTTCCAGGTGCCGAAGGCGAAGCTGGGGTCGCTGGCGTATTTGCGGGCGGCGCTGTAGGCGAAGGCAGAGAGGCCGATGGCCAGTGCGTGCGAGCTCATGTGCCAGCCGTCGGCGAGCACGGCCATGGAGTTGAACCACCAGCCGGCGACGATTTCGACCAGCATGGTGGCGATGGTGATCCACATGACCAGTCGCGTGCCGCGTTCGGCGGCGGCGTTGCCGACGGCGTAGCGGTGGTCGTGGGTCCAGCGCGAGAGGTCGTGGTCAGTTTTCATTGCTGGCCGTAGCCCTTGAACTTTTCCAGCACTTCGGCCATTTCGTCGGCCGAGAGCAGGACCGGGTTGCCGAGCTGGCAGGCGCGCCAGTATTGCTCGCAGAGTTCTTCAAGTTCGATGGCCAGGGCCAGCGCCTCGCTCAGGTCGCGGCCGGCGACGAGCATGCCGTGGTTGGCGAGCAGGCAGCCCTTGCGGCCGGCCATCGCCTGCAATGCTACGGTCGAGAGCATTTTTGAGCCAAAAATGGAATATTCGGCGCAGCGG
>CAIXSK010000397.1 GCA_903922075.1 uncultured beta proteobacterium
CGGATCATGGAAAAGTTCGTACAAATCGAGCGTGTCGGCCAGACTTTCGACACCAAGAAAGGCAAGTTCGTCGCCCTGCGCGAAATCGACCTGACCATCCGGCAAGGCGAGTTCATCGCCCTGATCGGCCACTCCGGTTGCGGCAAGTCGACGCTGCTCAACCTGATCGCCGGCCTGACCAGGCCGACCGATGGCGTGCTGCTGCTCGAAGGCCGTGAAATCGCTGGCCCCGGCCCGGAGCGCGCGGTGGTCTTCCAGAACCACAGCCTGCTGCCCTGGTTGACCTGCTTCGAGAACATTTACCTGGCCGTCGAGCGCGTCTTCGGCACCAAGGAAGGCAAGCCCAAGCTCAAGGCCCGGACGCAGGCAGCCATCGAGCTGGTCGGCCTGGCGCATGCAGCTCATAAATACCCGCACGAAATCTCCGGCGGCATGAAGCAGCGCGTCGGCATCGCCCGCGCCCTGTCCATGGAACCCAAGGTGCTGCTGATGGACGAGCCCTTCGGTGCGCTCGACGCGCTGACCCGCGCCAAGCTGCAGGACGAGCTGATGAAAATCTGCGACAAGACTAAGGCGACCGTCGTCATGGTTACCCACGATGTCGACGAAGCCGTGCTGCTGTCGGATCGCATCGTGATGATGACCAACGGCCCGGCGGCGACCATCGGCGAAATCCTCGAAGTCAATCTGCCGCGCCCACGCCAGCGCCTCACCCTGGCCCACGATCCGGCCTACATCAACTGCCGCGCCGCGGTGCTTGAGTTCCTCTACGAGAAGCAGGCCCACGTCGAGAAGGAAGCCGCTTAAACCATCTTGTCTGTCAGTTCCATCGTCGCTGCGCTCTCTCCAAAGCGACTTTTGCCCGCCGGCTCAACCCGGCGGGCTTTTTTCTTGATGCAGCCCCTTTGATTTTCGACCGCGGGGCGCTAAGGTTCGTCATTTTCTGATGGATGGATTCGGATGCTAGCCAACCCGGGCAAGCTTTCGCGCAAGATCGTCGGCATGCTGGTGGTCTTCTTTGCCGTGGCTACCGTGGCCATCGGCCTGACCCTGCTCATCTCCTGGCAACTGGAAGGCGTTGCCGGCGCGATCAACGATGCCGGCAGCCAGCGCATGCGGACCTACCGGATGGGGCACCTGATGGCGCGCGGGCTGGAATCGAAGGCGCAGGTAGCCAGCGTCACCCAGATTCTCGGCGAGGAGATGGGGCGCTTCGACAAGGTCATGCGCGACCTGCAACTGGGAGATCCGATCCGCCCGCTGTCGTCGCCGCGCAACGAGGAAGTCCAGCATCAGTTGCATGAGGTCAAGACGGCCTGGCAGGGCCGCATCCAACCCCTGGTCGCCCGCTACCTGGCCGGCGGCCCGGCCGAGCGCGAGAAGGCCCTCGACGGCTTCGACGCCGAACTGGAGCCTTTCGTCAGCAGCATCAACGAGCTGGTGCTGGTCATGGAGCGCAGCTACACCTTCGATACCAACCTGCTGCGCACCGTCCAGGCGGCCCTGGTCCTGCTGGCCGTATTCGGCACCGTGATCCTGATCCGCTTCTTTGTCCGTCTGGTCATCCGGCCGGTCGGCGAACTGCATGCCGGCATGCAACGCATGACCGGCGACGACCTGACCGTTCGCCTGCCGGTGACCACCGACGACGAGCTCGGCGGCCTGGCCCAGGGGTTCAACCAGATGGCCGAGCATCTGCAGAGCGCCTACGGCACCCTCGAAGAACGCGTCGAGGCCGAAACCCGACGGCTGGCGCAACGTAATCACGAACTGGGCATCCTTTATTCGGTGACCGCCTTTTTGAGCGAGCCGGCGCCGCAGGAGGCATTGTGCGAAGGCTTTCTCGAACGCCTGAGCTCGGCGCTGGGCGCCGACGCGGGGGCGGTTCGCCTGTACCAGCAGGCATCGGACAGCCTTTACCTGGTGACTGGCCAGGGCTTGTCCGAGGAATTCATCGAGCGCGAGGCGGAGATGAACTGCGCCGATTGCCTGTGCGGCAACGTCTTCCAGAGCGGCGTGCCGACGGCCTTTGCGACAGTCGCCCCGCCGCCGGGCATGAAACTGCGGACCTGCATCCGCGAGGGTTTTGCCACGGCCACGGCCTTCAGCATCCTGTGCGACAAGCAGAAGCTTGGCGTCTACAACCTCTATTTCCGCCGGCCGCAGGCCTTGTCGGAACAGCAGATGCACTTGCTGGAAACGCTCGGCCATCACCTCGGTGTGGCCATCGAAAACCAGCGCCTGAAATCGCGCGAGAAGGAGCTGGCGGTTTCCGAGGAGCGCAACCTGCTGGCCCAGGAACTGCACGACTCCATCGCCCAGGGCCTGGCCTTTCTGAACATCCAGGTCCAGTTGCTGCAGGATTCGCTGCGCAAGGGCAATACCGAGGAGGCGATGCAGACGGCCGGCCAGTTGCGCGAAGGGGTCCAGGAAAGCTATGACGACGTGCGTGAACTGCTGGTCCATTTCCGGACCCGCGTTCATCAGTCCGATCTGGATACGGCGATCAATGCGGCGCTGGAGAAATTTGAGGGGCAGACCGGGATCAGGACCGCTTTCGAGCGGATCGGCAATGGCCCCCCGATGGTGCCGACCGACGAAATCCAGATCATGCACATCGTCCAGGAGTCGCTTTCAAATATCCGCAAGCACGCCGGGGCCAGTCATGTCCGGGTCGTCGTCAAACGCAGCATGGCGACCATCTGCGTCGACATCGAGGACGACGGTCGCGGCTTCGATCCCGAAAATGACCCGAACTGCCTGTCCGATCGGCATGTCGGCCTGAAAATCATGCGCGAGCGGGCGCACCGCATTGGCGGCGAATGTCGGATATCATCAAAGCCGGGACAGGGGGCGTGTGTCACCATGATCCTGCCAAAAGAAAACAGGGAGATTGCCTGAAATGAGCGAAAAAATCCGGGTGTTGCTGGTCGACGACCACACCTTGTTCCGTAGCGGTATCAAGTCGCTGCTCCAGCGCACTGACGATTTCGAAGTGATCGGCGAGGCCGGCGACGGGCTTGAAGGCATCAAGCGCGTGCGTTCGCTGAAGCCCGATGTGGCCTTGCTCGACCTGCACATGCCGGGCGTCTCCGGGCTGGAGGCGGTCAAGGTCATCGCCGAGGAAATGCCCGAGGTGCGCGTCCTGATGCTGACCGTCTCGGAAGATGCGCAGGACCTGATGGACGCCCTGCGTGCCGGGGCCAGCGGTTACCTGCTCAAGAATATCGAGACCGACGCGCTGGTCGATGCCATTCGCCGGGCGGCGCAGGGCGAGTCGGTCGTTTCCCAGCAAATGACCGCCAAGCTGATCCAGGGCGTGCGCAATCCGCCCAAGGCTGAAGCGGCGGCCATCGAGCGCGACCGTTTTTCACCGCGCGAGCGCGACATTCTCGCCTCGCTGGCCCTGGGCGAAAGCAACAAGGAAATCGCCCGCAAGCTCGATCTGGCCGAAAGCACCGTCAAAATCCACGTCCAGAACATCTTCAAGAAGCTGAACATGAGCAGCCGCGTGCAAGTCGCGCTCTATGCCGTCGAGAACGGCTACGGCCACATCAAGCACGGCTAGCGAATCCGGGGCGCCAAATGCTACGGTCGCCCCGTTTTTTTGGCCAAATTCGAAAAAGCGAAGCCGGCTTAGTGCCTTGCCTCCATCGGCAGCGGATGGGTACGCTGCAGGTGTTCGTAGGCTTCCGCCAGTTCCTGGACATGGTCGTAACGACCGGCATCGAAAGCCTGCTGCATGTTTTCGAGAAACATCAGGTGCAGGCGGCAAACGCCTTCCGGCGTGCACAGCAGCGACGCGCTCATTTCGGCAGCCACGGTTATCGGCAGGTGTTCGTGCTCGGCAATCGCCTCGATCTCACCGCGATCGAGATCGCAATAATCAATAACATCCTGAATCGACAGCATTTGCTCCTCCTGGGATAGGAAAAAATAAAAGTCAGGTCGAAACCCCTGCTTGTTATTTTTTAAGCCGCCTTGTCGTTGTAATGGGTGGAGGGCAACTCTATTTCTAGCCCATCCGGGCGAGAAATCAAGGAGCGAATTCGGCCTCAGATGTGGAGGCGGCCATCGGGCAGGGGATGGCTCAACTGCAGCCGGCTGATGGTCGGCAACAGGTTCAGGCGGGTGTCCTTCTTCAACTGTTCGGCCCGGGCGCGCATTTCATCGAGCGAGACGGCGACCGGATTGCCGCCGGTCGCGAAGGCGATGGTGTTGCCGCTGTCGCACGACGGAAAAACGGCGACGCGCCCATCGAAAGCTGCCTTGATCCGCTCGACGCTGCCCTGAAAACCCCGGTTGCGGCCGAGCAGGTTGACGCTGCAGATGCCATCGTCGCCCAGTCGGGCGCGGCAGGCCTGATAGAACGGCTCGGTGTCGAGCACGCCGGCCTTGGCATCGGGGTCGTAGCCATCGACCAGGATCAGGTCGAAGCGGCGGTCGCCGCCCAGCATGTAATCGGCGCCGCAGCCGATGACCACGTCGAGCCGGCGCGGATCGTCGGGCAGCTTGAAGAACTGACGGGCGATGAACTCGACCTGAGGATTGATCTCGACCACGGTGATCCGGCAATCCGGCAGGTAGCGGTAGATGAACTTGGCCAGCGAACCGGCGCCGAGTCCGATCAGCAGCGCGCTGCGCGGCCAGTGCTGCAGCGGACGCAGGAGCAGCCCGGCCATCATCTCTCGGGTATAAGCCAGTTCCAGCGACCACGGCCGGGCGATGCGCATGGCGCCCTGAATCCAGTCCGAGCCGAAGTGCAGGTTGCGCACGCCGTCTTCTTCGCTGATATCGACGGAGTGCTGGGGAGTTTTTTTCGCGGGGCGCATGGTGGCAGGTGCCAATGGGGCTGGCGTCCCCACCCGGAATCGAACCAGGAACTGCTCCTTAGGAGGGAGCCGTTATATCCATTTAACTATGGAGACGCTTAGGAGGCGGCATTGTACCGGGGTGGCCGGCCTTGCGATAGATGCGGCCGGCACCCCGCCAAGCGGCTAAAATGCCGGTTCTGCCAACGCGGCGCCGGATCGGTGCTGCCTCAACCCTGTGCCATGCCCTATCTCAAACTGACTGACGCCTGCCTTGCCTACGGCCACGTGCCGCTCCTCGATCACGCCGATTTTCTGCTCGATCCGGGCGAGCGGGTGGCGCTGATCGGCCGCAACGGCACCGGCAAGTCGTCGCTGCTGGCGGCGATGGCGGCCGGCAGCGGGCGGGGGCGGCTGGATGACGGCGAAGTCTGGGCGCAGCCAGGCATCCGCGTCGGCTACGTGCCGCAGGAACCGGCCTTCGACCCCGAGCAGACGATTTTCGAGGCGGTCATTTCCGGCATGGGCGAAAACTCGACCCTGCTCGCCGAATACCACGAAGTCTCGCACCGGCTGGCCGAAGGCGAGGGCGATCACGACGCGCTGCTGGCCCGCATGTCGACGCTGCAGCACGAACTGGAAGCGCGCGGCGCCTGGGCCTACGAGGCGCAGGCCGAGCGCGTCATCGATCGTTTCGGGCTGAACGCCGAGGCCATCGTCGGCACCCTGTCCGGTGGCCAGAAGAAGCGTCTGGCGCTGGCCCAGGCGCTGGCTGTGGCGCCCGAGGTGCTGCTGCTCGACGAGCCGACCAACCACCTCGACATCGCCGCCATCGAATGGCTGGAGACGATGCTGATCGAGTCCGGCGTCACGCTGTTTTTCATCACCCACGACCGTTCCTTCCTCGACCGCGTGTGCACCCGCATCGTCGAACTCGACCGCGGCAAGTTGGCCAGCTTTCCCGGCAATTTCAGCCAGTACCAGCAGCGCAAGGAAGCCATGCTGCACGAGGAGTCGCTGGCCAATGCGCGGGCCGACAAGCTGCTCAAGGAAGAGGAAATCTGGATCCGCAAGGGCGTCGAGGCCCGGCGCACCCGCGCCGTCTTCCGCGTCCAGCGCCTCGACAAGCTGCGCGCCGAGCGTCAGGCGCGGCGCGAGCGGATGGGCAAGGTCAATCTGCAGCTCGATGCCGGCGACAAGAGCGGCAAACTGGTCGCCGAACTGGAGCACGTGGCCAAATGCTACGGTCAGCGGCAAATTGTTCGCGATTTTTCAACGCGCATCCAGCGCGGCGACAAGATCGGCCTGATCGGCCCTAACGGCGCCGGCAAGACCACCTTGCTCCGGCTGATCCTCGGCGAAATCCAGCCGGATTCCGGCATCGTCCGCCAGGGCACGAAAATGGAAATCGCCTACTTCGACCAGTTCCGCACCCAGCTTGACCCCAATTCGACGCTGTCCGACGTTATCTCGCCGGGCTCCGACTGGGTCGAGATCGGCGGCGCCAAGAAGCACGTGATCGGCTACCTCGAAGACTTCCTGTTCGCGCCGGAGCGCTCGCGCTCCCCGGTCAGTTCGCTGTCCGGCGGCGAGCGCAACCGCCTGCTGCTCGCCCGTCTGTTCGCCAAGCCGGCCAATGTGCTGGTTCTCGACGAGCCGACCAACGACCTCGACATCGACACCCTGGAACTGCTCGAAGAGCTGCTGCAAAACTACGACGGCACGCTGTTCCTGGTCAGCCACGACCGGACCTTCCTCGACAACGTGGTGACCCAGACCATCGCCGCCGAAGGCGACGGCAACTGGCGCGAATATGCCGGCGGCTACAGCGACTGGGCCAACTACAAGGCCAGCCTGGCCAAAGAGGCGGCCAGGCCGAAGTCCGAGGCCAAGCCGGCCGTCAAGGCTGCCGAACCGGCCAAGGCCAAGGCCGACAAGCTGTCCTGGAAAGAGCAGCGCGAACTCGAAGCCTTACCCGGCAAGATCGCCGACCTGGAGGCCGAGCAGGCAACGCTGACCAGCCGTCTCGAAGATCCGGCCATCTACCAGACCGATCCGGCCGGCGCGCAAAAAGCGGCCGAACGTCTGGCCGCCATCGACGACGAGCTGATGGAAATGCTCGAACGCTGGGAAATCCTCGAATCGCGGGCCGGAAACCCGGCCTAGGCAGGCGCTGATCGGTGTCGCCGGTCGGATGCCACTGCGGCTCGACCGGCTTGATTGGCGTTGTTGCCCTTAGGCCTCGGCCTGTCCGTCGGCCTCGCGGGCCGGCATCGGCTCCAGCCCCAGGCGCTGCCGGACAGTTTCCGGCGTGATGTTGAGCAACTGGCCGATATCCCGGAAATCGTCAGGCAGGGCCGGGTCGTCCCAGCCATGCGACGAGTGGCGGGCCAGGCGGACGGCCAGCGTGGCGTTCTTGACGCGCAGCGACTCGGCATGGTCGTCGTCGATCAATTTCTGCAGCAGTTCGGGCAGGTGCCAGACGCGGCAGAGTTCAAGCTGGATTTCCAGGAAGGTGAAGCCCAGAGTCTGCTTCTGGGCATCGGCGCTGCGCATGTGCGGATGCTGCTTCTGCAGGTCGAGGATGGCCAGCCCAAGCTTCGGCGCCGAACACCAGACGAGGATTTCGGCCAGGTCGTGGAGCAGGGCGGCGATGCGCACCTCTTCCATGTTCACATCGTGCCGCCAGATGGCCCATTCCTGCGCGTAGTCGGCGGCTCGCTGGGCGCGGCGGACGATCTGCAGGACGCCGAGCAGGGCTTGCGGACCGGCTTCCTTGAGCTGGTCCTCGATGGTGTACAGCTCGTGGAAACGGTTGAAGAAGGGCTCGATGCCGGCCATCATCACGGCGCTGGCGATGGTCGTGATGTCGCGTTGCAGGGAACGGCCGCGCAGCGGCTGGATAAAGGCCAGCACGCGGACGGTCAGGATCGGGTCCTGGAGGATCAGGCGGGCCAGTTCGCGGACATCGACACGGTCAAGATCGGCGCGCATTTCGTCGAGTCGCCGCTTGGTGACGCGCAGGACGGGCAGGCTGTTGCTGTTGAACAGCAATGTCCAGGAGTCGATGTCCGGCAGCGGGTGGTCGAGCATGTCGTGGTGGCCTTCGAAATGGGTTGTCGCCTGCAGGCAGGGGGCAGTTTAAGGGCGGCGCCCTCGCCGGGCAAGGGCGCCGGCATGCGATAATCCGAATCGCTCAAACATTTGATGACTCGCCATGCAATACGCCATCGTTCCGGTTACGCCCTTCGAACAGAATTGCACCGTTTTCTGGTGCGAAAACACCCGTCAGGCCGTGGTGATCGACCCGGGCGGCGACGTCGAGCGCATCGTGCGCCTGCTTGAGGATGAAAAACTGACGCTGGCCAAGATTCTCGTCACCCACGGCCACATCGACCACGCCGGCGGCGTCGCGGCGCTGGCCGAGAAGACGGGCGTGACGACCATCGAGGGGCCGCACGAGGAAGATCGTTTCTGGATCGAGGGCATGCCGCAGCAAAGCAAGATGTTCGGCTTTCCCAATGTGCGCAGCTTCGAGCCGACGCGCTGGCTGAAGGGCGGCGACAAGGTCAGTTTTGGCGAGGTGGAACTCGATGTGCTGCATTGCCCGGGCCATACGCCGGGGCATGTCGTCTTCTTCCATGCGCCGAGCCGGCTGGCGCAAGTCGGCGACGTGCTGTTCCAGGGCTCGATCGGGCGCACCGATTTTCCGCGCGGCGATTACGACACGCTGATCCATTCGATCAAGGAGCAGCTTTTCCCGCTCGGAGACGATGTCGATTTCATTCCCGGCCACGGGCCGATGTCGACCCTGGGCGAGGAACGCAAATATAACCCCTTCCTGAGCGGCCGTTTCGGCTGATCAGGCCGCCGGCCGGATCTTTCCGGCCCAGTTGAGGGCTTCGAGCTGGGCGTCGAGGAACTCGCCGCCATCGATGCCCAGCGTCTTGAGGCGGAGGGTGGCCGTGCTCAGGTCATGCTTGTCCGCTGCGTCGATCGCGC
>CAIXSK010000398.1 GCA_903922075.1 uncultured beta proteobacterium
TAAAGGTATTCGCGCCGGAACTGGCTTGAAGTCGCACCGGTGCTCCGGTTGTTGTTCATGCCGACTTCGGTTTCCAGGAAGAGGCTGTTCCTCCACTGGTGGGCAAGTTTCACGCTGGGGGAGAAATCCGTCGACCCCGAGCCGTCGTCGCGACTTTGCCGGTAATACCTTAGATTGCCTTCCAGACGCCAGTTTTCCGCCAGCGGATAGATGTAGTTCAGGGCCAGATTCTGGCCGCTGCTGCCGGGGCTGAAGAAGAATCCGGCGGTGGCGACGCCGACCGCATTGGGCACGAACAGGTTGGTGCCGATGGCCTGCAGCGAAATCATGTGCGTGTCGCCGGTGGTGTTCTGCCCGGCCTGACAGGTATTGGTCGCCGAATCGTAGCTATTGGGCGCGCAAAGGTCATAAACCGAGGTGTCGCCGCGCGGACCACCGAGACAGCGCGGATCGTTGGTTTCCCGGTTTTCGACGCCGCGCGAACAGATCTGGTCCAGCGAAAGCAAGGCGTTCGCGGCCCCGATCGACGACATCCGGTAATCGACGCCGAATTGCCAGCGTTCGCCAAACGGCATGGTCATCCCGGCGGCGAACATCTTCGAGGCTGCCGTGGAATCCGCCGCCAGCGTACGCGCCCGGCCCATCCCCAGATTGTTCACCAGATCGCTCACCGTGCTGTACCCCGACACCCCCAACGCATTGACCAGGCTGTAGGAAGGACTTTTCCGGTAGTCGTAGGAGATGAAGTAGTTGTTGCCCGACGAATCCAGATAGTTGCCCTGCGCGGCGACGATATTCAAGCCCTTGTACAGCACGTCGTAGTCGACAGTGCCATAGCCGGAGAACTGGCCGTCGAAATAGCGGAACTCGGAGCCGATCGCCCGCCGATTCAGATAGCCGTCGAGATTCTGCTCGATCGCGTACAGGCTGGCTCCTGGGCGCCCCAACTGCGGCAGCAACTCGACGCTGGCCCCGTAGAAATCCTTCTCGAACGGCGAGTTGAACTCGACCGCCTTGCCGTAAACCCCATTGACCCGCCAGTCAGAACCGAAGGTATAGCCGCCGGTGATACCGTCAAACCTTTCGAGCACGCCTGCGCCGTTGGGATTCTGGCGGCCGGCGCGGACGAAATAGCCGACCTCGCGGTCGGTCCGCTCGGCATAGGCCGAGTAGACCCGGTTGTAATTGCGGCTGGGCTGCATGAAATTGCGGAAATCGGTATCGCGAAAGACAAAGCGCGTATCGGTCACCGCATCGCGCAAGCGCGCATTGACGCTCGCCGACGAGACCAGCGATTCCTGGTCCTTGCGCTTCGGACCGGAATCCGTTTGCGAGCGACCGGTAAAGAAATACGAAGAGACACTGCCGGTCACCTGCCATTCCGCCGGCTTGTCGTCGCGTACCGGGCGCTTCGCTCCCTGCCGCCTGACGACATCGACCGATGGCAACCCGGCCAGGCGTTGCTTGAGTCTCGGCGCCTCGGCGCTGGCCGGATAGAGTTTGAGGAACAGTTCGTACTCGGCACGGGCCTTGGCGATTTCGCCGTTCTGCTCACGGGCCTCGCCAATCAGCGCCTGGGCGGGCTCGGTCTGGCTGTTGGCGGGCAGCCCGAGGATGCGATTGAGGCGATTGATGGTCTTGACGTAGTCCGCGGCAATGAAGGCTTCACGTGCCTCGGCCAGAAACCCCCGGGCCAGGGTTTCGACCTTTTCCGGCGGCAGGGGTGGCGGTGCGGCGCTCTTGTCGACATCGGGGATCTGGCTGGCCGGCTCCGCCACCTCTCCGGCAGCTACTGGCGCCTCAGCCGGCGGTTTTTCCGGCGCGGCCGCAACCATTTTGGCCGGCGCGGCAACGGCGCCCTTGCCCTTCTGCTCCGGAGGCAGCGGCACGAAGATCAGGATGCTCCGATTGTCGCTGCCCGGCCGCACCGAATACTGCGTCGTTTTGGCAAAGGTGATCAGCATGCCATTGACCACCTCGGGGTAAGCCACGGTGAAACGGGGAATCAGATCGCTTTTCGGCGAGCGCAGGGTTTCCTGCATCACTTCGTTTTCGACAAACCCGGGCTTGGTCACCCGCAAGAAAATCCGGAGGAACTTTCCTTCGTCCTCGGGGCCGTGGCGCAAATACTGGATTTCCGTCGTGAAGCGGATGGTGATCTGGGCCTGGTCGGCAAGGCGGGCTATTTCAATGGAGTCGACCACGTTTGCAAAGGCATTCGTGGCAAACAGAAAAGTGGCGACAAGGGCGCCAAGCAGCTTGGCCAATCCGACAAAATAACGCCCCATGCGGAGTACCAGCCCAGCAGTATTTGTTTTCAACATCAATCCCATTTGGTATAGGGCGTGCCTTTACGGCCAAGCGGCTTGTGGCAACCAGCCATGGAGCAGTCGTTGCCGGCCTTCGATCCTTCATGGCTGCCGATTCTGATCTTTTCCATGGAACCCATGTAGGTCGCCGTCGAACTGTGACAGGTGGCGCAGCCGGTCTGCATTGCACCGTGATTCATGCGCTCAACCCCGAAAGAGGTCGTGCTCGAATGGCAATTCGAACATTCGTTGCCGAGCAAGCCGGCCAGGGTCGTTGGAATGTGATTGGCCGGCTTGGCGGCGACACCGGGATAGCGGACATCGTGGCAACTCTGGCAACTGACGGCACCAATGTGATTGAAGGTGTATGGCCCAATCCAGGTCGTCTTCCTGTGGCAGGCATCGCAACTTGCCGTGGTCGGCAGGTGGTTGACCGGCTTGTACTCCATCCCCGGATAGGTGCTGACATGACATGTCGCACACGAACCCGCCGCAACCCCCGTATGTGAGTAAGGCGTGATCACAGGCAACCAGGAAATTCCGGTACGGTGGCAAACATCGCAGGACTGTGTGGTCGGGATGTGGGGCAGCGACTTGCCGGACGCATTGACACCGTTGTGGCAGGTCGCACAGCTTCCGGGTGCAACCCCGGTATGGCTGAAACTGGTCGGCTTCCACTGCACGGTGGTGTGGCAGATGTCGCAGGACTGCGTGGTCGGGATATGCGTGACCGGCTTGGCATCGGCGCCCAGCGTCGCGTAGGCGCCGCCGTGGCAGGTTGCGCACTTGCCGGTCGTGCCGGTATGGTTCATCTGGGCCGGGGCGAAGGCTACGTAGTTCTTGTGGCAGGTATCGCACTGGCCGGTCGTCGGCACGTGATTGGTCGATTTACCCAGCGCGTTGGTGCCGTTGTGGCAGGTCGAGCAGCGCCCGGCCACGGCCGGCACGGCCGTCGTATGGTTGAAGCTGCCAGTCGCCCAGGTCGTCGTCGAGTTGTGACAGGTGGAGCATTGCGCCGTCGTCGCGATGTGCGTCGTCGGCTTCATCTGGGCGTTCTGCGACAGGTAGGCGCCACTGTGGCAAGTCGAGCACTGGGTCAGGCCGGTGTGATTCATCCCTGATGGCGACCAGGACACGAAACCGTTGATATGACAGGTATCGCATTGGCTGGTCACTGGGATGTGCGATGCCGGTTTGCCGAGCGCATTCTGGGCAACATAGGCACCGCCGTGACAGGTCGAACACTGCCCCGCCGTACCGGCATGGCTCATCTGCGCCGGTCGGAAGGCGACATAGTTCTTGTGACAGGTATCGCACTGCGCGCTGGTCGGGACGTGGATCGTCGGTTTGCCGAGCGCGGTGCTGCCGTTGTGGCAAGTCGAGCAGTTGCCGGCCGCCGATGGCGCATGGGCAAAACTCGCCGAGGCCCAGGTCGTCGTCGAGGTATGACAGGTATCGCACTGGGCCGTCGTGCTGACATGGGTGCTCGGCTTCATCTGGGCATTGACGGCCAGATAGCTGCCGCTGTGACAGGTCGAGCACTGCCCGGCCGTGCCGGTGTGGCTCATCTGCGCCGGGACGAAGGCGACA
>CAIXSK010000399.1 GCA_903922075.1 uncultured beta proteobacterium
GGTGGCGTCATCGATTTCGACCGCGATTTTGCGGGCATCTCGGGGCGCTGGATTGGTCGCTACGATCTGGCGGGAGGCAAGCTGACCACGACCCTTGGTGTTGATTTCGAACAATCGACGGATGATCGTCGTGGCTATGAAAACTTCATTGGTGCAACGCTTGGCGTCAAGGGGACACTCCGTCGTCAGGAGGAGGATCGGGTTTTCAGCTTCGACCAGTATGCTCAAGCCGAGTGGCAAGGTGAGCGCTGGATAGTCAGCGGTGGCGTCCGTCATAGCCGAGTGTCCTTCAAGGTGGACGATGCTTATCTGAGCAACGGCGACGACAGTGGCAGCGTGACCTATGAAAAGACGACACCGACGGTCGCAGTCATGTATCGCCTGACCGATACTGTAAATGTCTATGCCAGTGCCGCCCGAGGTTTTGAAGCGCCTACTTTTAACGAAATGTTCTACTCCAGCGGTGGCGGGTCGTTCAACTTTGGACTGAAGCCTTCTTCCAGCACACATTACGAAGCCGGTGTGAAAGCCTATGTTGGTAAGGACAGTCGACTGGATGTTGCACTTTTCCAGATCAAGACCGATAACGAGATGGTGGTCTTGTCAGCCAGTGGTGGGCGCACTGCCTACCAGAATGCAGGGCCGACCACGCGTCGCGGATTGGAGCTTGCATTTGACAGTCGTTGGGCGAACAATCTCACCAGCCGTGTTGCCTATACCTACCTTGATGCTCACTACAACGAAGCATTCCTGAGCAACTTGGTGCCTGTCAGCGCGGGCAGTAAATTGCCGGGTATCGCCGAGAACAATCTGTTTGCCGAAGTGGCCTGGAAACACCCGGCTAGCGGGTTCCATGCCGCCGTGGAAGGGATCGCGCGCAGCAAGGTTTATGTTGAGGATACGAACACGCGTCAGGCCGCGCCAGGCTATGCCATCGCGAACCTTCGCTTCGGTGTTGATCGCCGGTATGGCGCTCTGAAACTCGGTACTTTCCTGCGCCTGAATAATCTCTTTGACCGCCAGTATGTTGGTTCGGTTATTGTTGGTGACGGCAATCTCAGGTTCTACGAGGCGGCTCCTGGCTTCAACTGGTTGGCTGGTGTCAGCGCCCGCTATGCCTTCTGATTTTTTCTCGCGTCGAATTGCGGCGCCCTTCGGGGTGCCGTTTTTTTTGCGTTTGTTTTTCGCAGGATTGCTGTGCGTCAGCTTGGGCGTTTCGGCAGCCGATGATGTGGCGACGCGGGTGTTGGCGGGGAGCGATTTCCGGTCGGCGCACGATGCCTTGATCGAGACTATCGAGGCTGAGGGCTTGGTGGTCAGCGCCGTGATTCCATTTAACAGCATGTTGGCACGGACGGCAAAGGATCTGGCGCAAGAGGCCAGTCCTTTTGCCGAGGCGGAGATCGTCCAGTTCTGCAGCAGCATCCTGGCCTGGC
This sequence comes from uncultured beta proteobacterium, assembly GCA_903922075.1. GTDB lineage: Bacteria > Pseudomonadota > Gammaproteobacteria > Burkholderiales > Rhodocyclaceae > Azonexus. The sequence continues at coordinate 1,437 of CAIXSK010000399.1, forward strand.
AGATGGTGACCGAGGACGCTGGTCAGCTATCCCTGTGTCCGCTGTCCATCGCCATTTATGCGCTGGCGAAGGAGCCCGGAAAAGTCATGCTCGCATATCGGTTCCCGGGGCGGGGTACGCCGGGCCGTGCCAAGGCTGACGATCTGTTGCGCCGTCTGGCCGAGCGTACAGTTGAGTTGGCGCGTCTCCGCTGGTAAGGGCGTCGACGCCGATCAGGGGCGGTGATTCATCAGGGCTTTTAGCCCGTTGACGTTGAGAATCCGGATGTGTTTTTGCTGGACCGCGATGTGACCTTCTTCCTGGAATTTCGAGAAGGCCCGGGACACGGTTTCCAGCTTCAGCCCCAGGTAGCTACCGATTTCCTCACGTGTCATGCGCAGGTAGAACTCGGCGTGCGAGAAACCGCGCGCCGTAAATCGCTGTGACAGGTTGAGCAGGAAGGCGGCCAGCCGCTCTTCGGCACGCATCGTGCCGAGCAGCATCATGACGCCGTGGTCGCGTACGATTTCCCGGCTCATGACCTTGTGGAAGTGGTGCTGTAGCGTATGGATTTCGCGCGACAGACTTTCCAGGCGGGAGAAGGGGATGGCGCAGATTTCGCTGTCTTCGAGCGCGATGGCGTTGCAGGTATGAATTTCGGTGCTGATGCCGTCCATGCCTAGCAGTTCGCCGGCCATCTGGAAACCGGTGACCTGGTCGCGGCCGTCTTCGAGCAGCACATCGGTCTTGAAGAAGCCGCTGCGAATGGCGTAGATGGCATCGAAGGCTTCGCCGGCGCGGTACAGGTGGTCCCCGCGTTTGATGCGGCGGCGGGTGGACACCAAATCGTCGAGGCGTTCCAGTTCGTCAAGGCTGAGGCCGAAAGGCAGGCACAACTCACGCAGGTTGCAATTGGAACACGCCGTTTTGATAACCGACAGCGAAATTTCCTGATTTAGCGGGTGGGTTTGAGGCATTGGCAACCTGTGTTAGCTTGATCCATGTCAACCGTAAAATTGCGCCATCCGAACATAATCTGTTCACCTATCGGTGTTATGCACAATGAATTTCGCAACTGAAAACCTAGTCTTCGATCCTCAGATCATTCGCCGTTTTGATGTCAACGGCCCCCGTTACACATCCTATCCGACTGCGGACCGCTTCGTCGAAGCGTTCGACTCGGAAGCGGCCAAGCTTTGGCTGGGCAAACGCAACATTGGCGGGATTAGCCGACCGCTGTCATTATACTTCCACATCCCGTTCTGTAACACCATCTGCTATTACTGTGCCTGCAACAAGATCATCACCAAGGATCACGGGCGCAGTGCCAAGTACCTGAAGTACCTTGCCAAGGAGCTGGATATCCAGGCGGCGGCGCTGGAGGGTCGCGATGGCGAGCACGAGGTCATTCAACTGCATTGGGGTGGTGGTACGCCGACTTTCCTGTCGCACGACGAAATGCGCCTGCTGATGGCCGAAACGCGCAAGCATTTCAAGTTGCTCGATGGCGGCGAGTATTCGATCGAGGTCGATCCGCGCAAGGTGGATACTGCCACGGTTGCCTTGCTGGGCGAGCTTGGTTTCAACCGGATGAGCGTCGGCGTTCAGGATTTCGACGAGCGCGTGCAAGTTGCAGTCAACCGGGTGCAGAGCGAGGAAGAAACCTTCAGCGTAATCAAGGATGCCAGGGCCAATGGGTTCAAGTCGGTCTCGGTAGACTTGATCTATGGTTTGCCGCACCAGACCGTGATGGGCTTCAATCGCACTATTGAACGGGTGCTGGCGATGGATCCGGATCGTCTGTCGATCTACAACTATGCGCACATGCCAGGCATGTTCAAGCCGCAGCGCCGGATTGCCGAGGCTGATTTGCCATCGGCAGATACCAAATTGCAGATTTTGGCACTGGCGATCAAGAAACTGACCGATGCCGGTTATGTCTTTATCGGCATGGACCATTTTGCCAAGCCGGACGATGAACTGGCCGTGGCCCAGCGCCAGGGGCGCCTGCACCGCAATTTCCAGGGTTATTCGACCTATGCCGATTGCGACATGTTGTCCTTCGGGATTTCGTCGATCAGCAAGGTCGGGCCGACCTACTACCAGAACGTCAAGACTGCGGACGAGTACTACGATCGTCTCGACACGGGCTCCCTGCCGGTGTTTCGCGGGATCGAGCTGACGGCCGACGATATTCTGCGCCGTTCGATCATCCAGGCGTTGATGTGCCATTTCGAACTGTCGATCGAAAGCATCGAAAGCGCGCATCTGATCGATTTCCACAAGTATTTCGCCGACGAACTCGACGACATGAAGGAAATGGAACGGGCCGGGCTGCTCAAGATCGATCGTGACTGGATCACCGTTCTGCCGCCGGGGCGATTGCTGGTGCGCGTAATTTCGATGGCCTTCGATCGTTATCTGCGGGCCGGGCGCCAGCGGGCCACTTACTCCAAGGTGATCTGACCGGCGTATCGGGGACATAGCGGGCAGGTTAAACTGCCCGCTTTGTTTTTCCTGGTCCTGTGCGATGCCCGATTCCGGCTTTCTTGCCCTGTTTCTCGTTGGCCTGCTCGGCGGGACGCATTGCGTCGGCATGTGCGGCGGCATTGTTGGCGCCTTGTCGATGGGCGTTTCGGCCCGCTGGTCGATGCATCTGGCCTACAACGGCGGGCGCATCCTGTCCTACGCTGCGGCCGGCGCCATCGCCGGGGCGGTGGGGGCGGCGGGCATGGGGCTGGAGGGGCAGGTTCCTGTCCGTCTGATTCTTTATTTCGTCGCCAACCTGATGCTGGTCGCGCTTGGCCTGTATCTGCTCGGCGTGACCCGGGCGCTGGCTTTTACCGAACGGGCCGGGCAGGCGCTGTGGCGGCGTCTTCAGCCGCTGACCCGGCGCTTTCTTCCGGCGCGCAGCGTTGCCCAGGCGTTTCCGCTCGGGTTGCTGTGGGGGTGGTTGCCCTGCGGGCTGGTCTATAGCGCGCTGGCGACGGCACTGACGGCAGGGTCTGTCGAGCGGGGAGCGTTGATGATGCTGACCTTCGGCCTGGGTACCCTGCCCAATCTGCTGCTGGCTGGTATCGTGCTGGCCCGTTTGAACGAATTCGTCCGTCACCCGGTCGTACGTACCCTGTCCGGCCTGTTGGTGCTAGGCTTCGGGATATACGGATTCTTCGGCCTGATACGCTTGTCGGGCACGATCTAGGAAGAAAGTCTCGCCATGAAAATATTGTTGCCGGTTGATGGCTCCGCCTGCGCGTTACGCGCGGTCGATCATCTGATCGCCCATGTCGCCTGGTTCCGCGAAGTGCCGGAAATCCACCTGTTGCATGTCCATCCGCCGATTCCGATCGGCCGGGTGCAGGCCCATATCTGCAAGGAAACGCTGCATGCCTACTATCTGGAAGAGGGACAGGCGCAACTGGTCGAGGCCCAAAAAAAGCTCGACGCTGCTGGCAAGTTTCATACGACACACATCCATGTCGGCCAGCCAGCCGAGGTGATCGCCCGGATGGCAGGCGAACTGGGCTGCGACCTGATCGTCATGGGCACCCATGGCCGCGGCGCTGTTGCCGGCATGGTCATGGGTTCGGTGGTGAACCGTGTATTGCATCTTGCACCGTGTCCGGTGCAGTTGGTCAAGTGAGCGATCCGGAGCCGGGTCGGGTCGTCGAGTTCGCCATTGGCGGGATGACCTGCGCCGCCTGTTCGGCGCGTCTGGAAAAGGTGTTGAATCGCCAGCCGGGCATGCAGGCCAATGTCAATCTGGCGGCCGAGCGGGCGCGGGTCCGGCTACTGGGTGCGGCGGATGAGGCGGCAGTGGTGGCTGCCGTGGCCAAGGCGGGCTTTTCGGCGGCGGTGGTGGACAGCCAGACCCGCGAGCGCGAGAAAGCCGAAAAATTGCAGGTCTACCGCCGCGAAATCCGGCGCTTCTGGATTTCGGTGATTCTGACCCTGCCGCTGGTCGGACAGATGCTGTTCATGTTCGGCGAACACGGCCATCAGAACGAGTTGTCGCGCTGGTTGCAACTGGCGCTGGCGACGCCGGTGCAGTTCTGGATCGGCTGGCGTTTCTACGACGGCGCCTACAAGACCCTGCGCGGCGGGGGCGCCAACATGGATGTGCTGGTGGCGCTCGGGACCAGCATGGCCTGGGGATTCTCGACGGTGGTGACGGTGTTCGGGCTGGCTCAGCATGTCTATTTCGAGGCCGGGGCGGCGGTGATCACGCTGGTCCTGCTCGGCAAGTTGCTCGAAGCGCGGGCCAAGGCACGGACTTCAGAGGCGATCGAGTCGCTGATCCGCTTGCAGCCGAAGACAGCGCGGATCGAACGCGACGGGCGATGGGTGGACATGCCGGTCGAGGCGCTGATGCCCGGCGACCTCTTTCTCGTCCGGCCGGGCGAAAGCGTGCCGGTGGACGGCGAGGTGGTGGACGGCGAATCGAGCGTCGATGAGGCGATGTTGACCGGTGAAAGCATGCCGGTCGGCAAGCATGCCGGCGACAAGGTTTTTGCGGCCACGGCCAACGGCCAGGGCGCCTTGCGCTGCCGGGCGACCGGCGTTGGCGAACACACCTTGCTGGCCGGCATCATCCGGCTGGTCGGCGAGGCGCAGGGTTCGAAGGCGCCGGTGCAGCGGCTGGCTGACCGGATCTCGGCGATCTTCGTGCCGGTGGTCTGCGCCATCGCCTTGGTCACGCTGGCCGGTTGGTGGGGATATTCCGGACAGTTTGCCGAGGCTTTGGTCAATGCGGTGGCGGTGCTGGTCATCGCCTGCCCGTGTGCGCTCGGGTTGGCGACGCCGACGGCGATCATGGTCGGCACCGGGCAGGGGGCGCGGGCCGGCATTTTGGTCAAAAACGCCGAGGCGCTGGAGCGGGCCGAGAAAATCACGGTGCTGGCGCTCGACAAGACCGGCACCTTGACCAACGGCCGACCGCAACTGACCGATATCGTGCCGCGCAGCATGGCCGGCGACGAAGCGCTCGCTCTGGCTGCGGCGCTGGAGCAGAATTCCGAGCATCCGCTGGCGCGGGCCATCGTGGCGGCAAATGCTACGGTCGATGGCAAAAAAGTGGCAAATTTCAAATCCACGCCCGGCCTTGGCGTCGAGGGCGAGATCAATGGTCGGCGTTTACGGCTGGGCTCGCCGGACTGGCTGGAGATTGGCGCCGATCCGGCGGTGATCGCATTGCAGCGAGCTGGCAAGACGGTGATGGTGCTCGCTGACGGCGATTCGGTGCTGGCCCTGTTTGCCGTCGCCGATGCCCTGCGGCCGACCTCGAAAGCCGCCGTCCGGCGCCTGCGCGAGCGCGGCATCCGGGTCGTCATGCTGACCGGCGACAATGCGGCGACGGCGGCGGCCATCGCGGCCGAGGCCGGGATCGATGAATTCCGGGCCGGCATCCTGCCCGGCGACAAGGCGGCGGCGGTGGGCGAACTGAAGGCGGGCGGCGACCTGGTGGCGATGGTCGGCGATGGCATCAACGACGCGCCGGCGCTGGCTGCGGCCGATGTCAGCTTTGCCATCGGCGCTGGTTCCGATGCCGCGGTCGAGGCGGCGGATTTAACATTGATACGCAGTGACTTGTCGGGTGTAGGCGACGCAATCGACCTGTCGGCGGCCACTTTGGGGAAAATACGGCAAAATCTTTTCTTTGCTTTCATCTACAATGTGTTGGGAATTCCGCTGGCGGCGCTGGGTTGGCTCAACCCGGTCGTGGCAGGGGCCGCGATGGCGCTGAGCTCGGTATCGGTGGTCTCGAATTCGCTGCTGCTCAAGCGCTGGCGGGCAGGGAACGAGTAGGCGGAGACAAGGGATATGGGGCGTTGATGACCATAGGGGTCGGGGAAAGAGTGGTCGAGCAACTGCATGGCGATGGCGCCGGTGCGGGAGCGGTCGGCCGCCCGGCGCCCATGTCCGAGCAGGAGGCCATGTTCCGGAACACGATGGAGGCGGCGCAGGTCGGCATCTTCGTGTTGCAGGACCAGCGTTTCGTCTACGTCAATCCGTTTTTCCTGCGCCTGTTTGGCTACGAAGAGAGCGAACTGATCGGCCGCCTGGGGCCGCTCGACCTGGTCGTTCCTGAGCAGCATCCCTACGTGATCGAGCAGATGCAGTTGCGGGCCGCCGGGGTCAGCGGGCATAGCTACGAACTGACGGTGATCCGCAAGGATGGCTCGCACTTCCCGGCCACCATCCTGGGGGCGCCTTCGACCTTCGAAGGGCGCCCGGCGTCGGTCGGCACGATCCTCGACATCTCGGCCCAGAAGGCGGCCGAACAGCGTATCCGCGAACTGGCCGACTACGACGTGCTGACCGGCCTGCCCAATCGCCGCCTGCTGCGCGAGCGCTTCACCCAGTTGCTGGCCGTCGCCGAGCGGGAAGAGTCCGAAATCGCCGTCATCTTTCTCGACCTCGACCATTTCAAGCGGGTCAACGATTCGCTGGGCCACAGCGTTGGCGACGAACTGCTGTGCGAGGTGGCGCGGCGGCTCGATGGCGTCGTCCGACGGATCGATACGCTGGCCCGCCTGGGCGGCGACGAATTCATCTTCGCCATGCCGGGTTTTCATACCGCTGCGGCCGCCGAGGTGGCGCGCCGGCTGCTCGATGTCTTCGCCCGGCCGTTCGAGGTTGCCGGACACGAATTGACGGTGACGCCGTCGCTCGGCATCAGCGTCTATCCGAGCGATGGCAAGGATCTGGAAGCCTTGCTCCGCAACGCCGACACCGCGATGTACCGGGCCAAGGAGGTCGGGCGCAACGCTTTCCAGTTCTACTCCAGTGAAATGAATACGACGACGCTGGATCGCCTGCTGATGGAGAGCAATCTGCGCCGGGCGCTGGTCCAGAAGGAGTTTGTGCTCCATTACCAGCCGCTGGTCAATCTGGAAAATGGCTTGATCGTCGGCGTCGAGGCGCTGATCCGCTGGCTGCATCCGGAACTCGGCGTGATCATGCCGGACCGTTTCATCCATGTTGCCGAGGAAACCGGGCTGATTAACCCGATCGGCGACTGGGTGCTGTGCGAAGCCTGCCGGCAGGCGCAGGCCTGGTGCGATGCCGGCCTGCCGCCGATCACCATGGCCGTCAACGTGGCCCCGGTCCAGTTCCGCCAGGCCGGTTTCGTCGAGGTGGTAGCCGGCGCGCTGGCCACTTCCGGTCTTGAGGCCAACCGGCTGGAACTGGAATTGACCGAGCGTACCGTGATGCACGATGCCGACATCAATCTCGGCACGCTGTCGGCGCTACACCGGATGGGTGTCGAGCTGTCGCTCGACGACTTCGGCACCGGCTATTCCTCGCTTGCCTACCTGAAGCGCTTCCCGGTCGGCAAGCTGAAGATCGACCGCTCCTTCGTCAATGACCTCGAAACCGATCCGGACGACTGGACGATCGCCTCGACCATCGTCAGCATGGGCCGCAGCCTGCGCATGACGGTGCTGGCCGAAGGCGTCGAAAAGCCAGAACAGCTGGCGTTATTGCGTAAAATGGGCTGCGACATGGCGCAGGGCTACCATTTCAGCCGCCCGACTTCGGCGGATGGCATGGCGGACATGCTGCGCGATCAACCCTTCATGAACAGGTAAGGCGATGGAAAATACCGTGATCAAGCTTGGCGGCATGAGCTGCCAGGGCTGCGTCAAGAACATTACCGGCGTCCTTGGCGGACTGGCCGGCGTGGTCAGCGCCGAAGTTTCGCTGGAGGCGGGCGAGGCAAAGGTGAGCTTCGATCCGCAGGTGGTGGCTCGGGCGGCGCTGGTCGATGCCATCGAAGACGCCGGCTTCGACGCCGAATAAACGATTCCCGAAAGAACTCCCGTGGCGGAAGAAAAAGTCAGGCTGACCCAGCTATCACATGGCGGCGGTTGCGGTTGCAAGATCGCGCCCGCCGTCTTGCAGAAAATTCTGGCCGGCGTGCCGTCGGGCATCGTTCCGCCACAGTTGCTGGTTGGCACCGAAACCTGCGACGACGCGGCGGTTTACCAGATCAACCCGCAGCAGGCGATTGTCGCGACGACGGATTTCTTCATGCCCATCGTCGACGACCCCTACGATTTCGGGCGCATCGCGGCGACCAACGCCATTTCCGACGTCTATGCCATGGGTGGCACGCCCTTGTTCGCGCTGGCCATCGTCGGTATGCCGGTCAATACGCTGCCGCTGGAAACCATCGGCCAGATCCTGCAGGGCGGCGAGGCGGTTTGCCGGGCCGCGTGCATCCCGATTGCCGGCGGCCATACCATCGATTCGGTCGAGCCCATTTATGGCCTGGTCGCCATTGGCCTGGTCAATCCGGCCCATCTCAAGCGCAATTCCGGCGCCCAGCCGGGCGACAAGCTGATTCTCGGCAAGCCGCTCGGTGTCGGCGTCTACAGTGCAGCGCTGAAAAAGGAACAACTGTCGGCCGGCGACTACGAGGCGATGGTCGAGACGACCACCCAGCTGAATACGCCGGGGCCGATGCTGGCTTGCCTCGACGGCGTGCATGCGGTGACCGACGTCACCGGCTTCGGCCTCGCCGGGCATCTGCTGGAGGTCTGCCAGGGTAGCGGCGTGCGCGCCACGGTGCACTACGCCGACCTGCCCGTCCTGCCCCATGCCCGGGAGCTGATCGAGGCGGGTTTCCAGACCGGCGCCTCGGCACGCAACTGGGCGAGTTACGGCGAGCGGGTCAATGCTACGGTCACCCCGGAAAATCCGGCAAAAACACTGTTGACCGACCCGCAGACCTCTGGTGGCCTGCTCGTCGCCTGCAGCCCGGATTCCGTCACCGAAGTCCTCTCGCTGTTCCTGCAGCAGGGCTTCCCGCACGTTTCGGTGATCGGCGAGGTCGCCGCCGGCGAACCGGGTATCGACGTCGTCTGACCGCGGCTGCGGCCGCTTTCCCGATTTTTTCTTGATCACAGCGAAGCGGGGAAGTTGTTTCTATTTTGTAAATGCGATATATTCGCATTTGCGTTTGCATTTGTTCGCACGGGCTCGGGGGATGCTGAGCGTCGTACCGTCCGACCGATGCAGGCCCGAACTCTGCCTTCGGCAAGCCAGCCTTTATGCCAGCCAGCCTATTTTCGACTGACTCCATAGAGGATTGCTGTGAACAAAAATACAACTGCACGCCGCAAGGCCGGCTCGCGCGGTGCCGACCATGCCCAAGAACTGCGTTTGACCTTGCTGCCGCTCGTCGCTGCGATGATGGCTGGCTGGATGGGCGTCAGCCATGTCGCGCTGGCCGAAGAGGACAAGACGCTGAAAGCGGTGACGGTCACTGCGACCCAGGATGCGCCGGATGGCTACCGCGCCAGCAAGACCCGGGTTGGCAAGGTGGCACAGGACCCGCACGATATTCCGCAAGCCATCACCACGGTGACTCGCGCACTGCTCGACGAGCAAGATGCCGGTTCGCTGCGCGAAGCGCTGCGCAACGTGGCCGGACTCTCGTTCAACGCCGCCGAGGGCGGCCGCTCCGGCGACAACATGAATCTGCGCGGCTTCTACACCTTCGGCGACATGTATCTCGACGGCGTGCGCGACACCGCGCAGTACAACCGCGAGGTCTTCAACCTGGAGCAGGTCGACGTGCTGCGCGGCGCGGCCGCGATGCTCTTCGGCCGCGGCCAGGCCGGCGGCGTGATCAACCAGGTCAGCAAGACGCCGATGCTCTATGGCATCAACAAGATCGAAACCTCGGTCGGCACCGACGGCTACCTCGAACTGAAGGCCGACCTCAACCAGCGCATTGGCGAAACCACCGCCCTGCGCCTGAATGTCATGAACCGCGACGAGGAGAGCTGGCGCAAGAATCCGGCGACCGGGGCGACGCCGGAAATCCATCGCAACGGCGTGGCACCGAGCATTGCCTTCGGCCTGGGCACCAACCACGAAGTCACGCTCAGCCACCTCTATGTGAATACGGCCGATATCGCCGATTATGGCGTGCCGTTCGACAGCACGACCAAGCGGGTCAACAAGGCCTTTTCGAAGACCGACTTCTGGGGGCTGGATAACAATTTCGACGACAGCGAGACAAATGTATCGACGCTGAATTACCAGTGGAAGATTTCGTCCGATACGCAACTGGTGACCAAGCTGCGCAACGCCAACTACAAGCGCTCGTATTGGGCTGGCGCGCCCGGCAACGCGACCAATTTCGCGACCGGCGGCAGCGCCAAGACGCGGCAGTCGGACACCGATAATTTCGTCATCCAGAGCGACTTCAGCACGCGTTTCAACGCGCTGGGCATGAAGCACGAATTCATCGCCGGTGTCGAGTATTTGAAGGAAGAGGCAGAGCGCTGGTCTTTGGCCAACGTTGGCAACCTCGGCGTGTATTACAAGGGCGTCGTCGGTTTTACCAACACCGCCGGGGCCATCGTCAGCACCGCGCCAGCCAATCAGTACACCGGCGAGACTTACAGTGCCTACGTGCAGGACACCGTCGAATTCATCCCCGACTGGAAACTGACGGCCGGCATTCGTCGTGACGAAATGCGCTCGGACTACGTGTCCAACAGCTACAACCGCACGACCAACGTCCTGACCACCACCAGCTACTCCGGCGATTTCGGCGAAAACAGCTACCGTGTCGGCCTTTCCTGGCAGCCGCAGGCGAATGCCCACTACTACGTGAGCTGGAGCGATTCCTTCAGCCCGACGGCCGACCTCTACCAGCTGGCCGGGGCACAATTCCCGGCCGAACGCAGCAAGGTTTCCGAGATCGGTGCCAAGTGGTTGCTGCTCGACGGCAATCTGGCCTTCCGCGCCGCCCTGTATCGCGCCGACAAGGCGTGGGAGCGCAGCACCGACCTCGAATCGACGGCCGCCGTGCTGACCCGCGAACGGCGTACCGACGGCATCGAGTTCGAACTGGCTGGCCGCATTACCGACAACTGGGAGGTTTTCAGCGGCATGTCGGTGATGGACCCGACCATCCTCAAGGTGGCGCCCGATCGCACCAACACCGCAACCTGTACCGTCGTATCGCCGTGCCCGGTCAACCCCAACCTGGTTGGCCAGACGGCGCGCAATTCGCCGAAGTTCACCTTCAACTTGTGGACGACCTATCGTCTGGGCATGGGCTGGAAGGTCGGCGGCGGTGTCGAGCACAAGAGCAAGCGTTACGGCTACAACCCGGGGACGGACACCTCGACCAATGCCTTCAACCCGAACACGGTGCCGGGCTACACCCGCTGGGATGCCATGGTCGCCTACGAGCAGCCGAAATACACGGTCAAGCTCAATGTCCAGAACCTGTTCGACAAGCTCTACTACGACGCGCTGTACGACAACGGCGGTTTCGCCGTGCCGGGGCAGGCCCGTCGCTTCATCCTGAGTGCCGAGTACAAGTTCTGATCGTTGCCCACCGGCGCACCCGCTTGCGGGCGGGGGCGCCACGGCCGGCCGGATTTCGATTTTGGGCAAAAAATCCGGCCGACCGTAGCATTTTGCCTTTGCCCTGCGATACATCTCCGTGGAGACCCCTTCGATGAAAAAACGACTTGCCGTGATCGCCCTGACGCTGGCCGGCAGCTTCGGCGCCGTGGCCCAGGACAAGGTGCTCAACCTCTATTCCGCCCGCCATTACCAGACCGACGAAAAGCTCTACGAGAATTTCACCCGGCAGACCGGCATCAAGATCAACCGCATCGAGGGCAAGGAAGACGAGTTGATGGAGCGCATCCGCAACGAAGGCGCCAACAGCCCGGCCGACGTCTTCATTACCGTCGACGCCTCGCGGCTGGCCACGGCCGACGCCCTCGGCCTGTTCGCGCCGGTCAAGTCGAAACTGCTGGAATCCCGCATTCCAGCCCACCTGCACACCGACACCTGGTTCGCCTTCTCGACCCGCGCCCGGGTCATCATCTACAACCGCAGCGCGCTCAAGGCCGAGGATGTCGCCAGCTACGAATCGCTGGCCGATCCGAAGCTCAAGGGCAAGGTCTGCAGCCGCTCCGGCGCCCATCCCTACAATCTTTCGCTGGTCGCCTCGCTGATTGCCCACGACGGCGAAGCGAAGACCGAGGACTGGGCGAAAGGCGTCGTCGCCAACTTCGCCCGCGCCCCGAAGGGCGGCGATACCGACCAGATCAAGTCGGTCGCCCTCGGCGAATGTGGCGCCGCCGTGTCCAACACCTACTACCTGGCCCGCCTGATCCGCTCCGACAAGATCGAGGAGCGCCGGATGATGGAAAAGGTCGGCATCGTCTGGCCCAACCAGGCCAATCACGGCACCCACATCAACATCTCCGGCGCCGGCATGGTCAAGACGTCGAAGAATCGCGAGGCCGCCGTGGCCTTCCTCGAATACCTGGCCAGCGACGACGCGCAGCGCTATTTCGCCGACGGCAACAACGAATGGCCGGTCGTCCCCAGCGTCGCCACCCACAACCCGGCGCTCGACGCGATGGGCAAATTCAAGGCCGATCCGCTGCCCATCGGCAACATCGCCAAGAACGTCGCCGCCGCCCAGAAGCTGCTCGACCGCGCCGGCTACCGCTGAGAAAGGAGTCATCATGTCTACTATCGACCGCCGCAGTTTCCTGAAAACCTGCGCCGCCCTCGGCGCCCTCGGCCTGGCCGGCCGCACGCTGGCCGCCACCGAAGACAGCGGCGCCCTGATCGGCGCCGCCTGGCGCGGGCCGAATCCGACCGACCCGTATTTTGCCGGCGTGCTCCACGCCGACTGGGCGAGCAAGAAAATCAGCATCCGCTACGCCGTGCCGCTGCCCACCCGCCCGCACGGCATCCTGCCCGAGGCCGACGGTGGCCTGCTCGTCGCCGGTGTCCGCCCCGGCTCGTGGATGCTGCGCTGCAATGGCCAGGGCGAGGTCACCGCCCGCGTCGATCTCGACGCCGGGCAATCGACCCGCCTCAATGGCCACGCCATCGTTGCCCCGGCTGGTGACCGGCTCTACACCACCGAGACCGACTTCGCCACCGGCCGCGGCCGGATCAGCGTGCGCGAACGCGACAGCCTGAAAAAGATCGCCGAATGGGACAGCTACGGCATCGAACCGCACCAGGCGCTGGTCGATCAAAACGGCCACCTGGTCATCGCCAACGGCGGCATCCCGCGTACCCGGGCCGACAAGAAAATCGACCTCGACAAAATGGACGCCTCGCTGGTCCGCCTCGACGGGCAGAGCGGCAAGCTGCTCCGCCAGTGGAAGCTGGACGACCCCCGGCTCAGCCTGCGTCACCTGGCGTGGAGCGCCGAC
>CAIXSK010000400.1 GCA_903922075.1 uncultured beta proteobacterium
CCTCGACCGCGACGGCGTGATCAACTTCGATTCCGCCCAGTTCATCAAGAACCCGGCCGAGTGGAAGCCGATCCCGGGCAGCCTGGAAGCTATCGCACGGCTCAGCCAGAGCGGCTACAAGGTGGTCGTGGCGACCAACCAGTCGGGCGTCGGGCGCGGCCTGTTCGACATGGAAATGCTCAACCAGATCCATACCAAGATGCACAAGGCGGCGGTCGCGCTGGGTGGGCGGATCGACGCCATTTTCTACTGCCCGCATGCTGCCGACTCGAAGTGCGAATGCCGCAAGCCGAAGCCCGGCATGTTCAAGCGCATTTCGGAAACCCTGAACGTGGACCTGATCGGCGTGCCGGCCATCGGCGATTCGCTGCGCGACCTGCAGGCCTGTGCCCTTGCCGGTTGCCGGCCGATGCTGGTGCTGACCGGCAAGGGTGAAAAGACCAAGGCAGACGGCGATCTGCCGGCCGGCACGCTGGAGTTCGCCGATCTGGCAGCGGCGGTGGACCACATCCTGATCAAAGAGAAAAAATGAACGCCATCCGTTCGACCCTGTTCATGGCTTATGCCATCGTCTGGTCGGTGCTCTCGGCGCCGCTGGTGGTCATCGCTGCCCTCGCCCTGCGCGGCCTGTGGGGCTACCGCTTCGGCAAGCTGTGGCGGCTCGGCATCCAGTTCGGCGTCGAGAACATCCTCGGCATCCGGCCCAAGGTGCTTGGCCTCGAAAACATGCCCAAGGAACCCTGCGTGATCCTCGCCAAGCACCAGTCGGCCTGGGAAACGATGACCATTCAGGACACCGTCCCGGACGGCGCCTACTGCGTCTTCGTGCTCAAGAAGGAACTGCTCAAGGTGCCGTTGATCGGCTGGGGACTGGCCGCGATGAAGATGATCTCGATCGACCGCGCCGCCGGCAAGGACGCCCTTGAGCAGGTCGTCACCCAGGGTCGCGAGCGCCTGAAGCAGGGTTTCTACGTCATCCTCTTCCCGGAAGGCACACGCGTGCCGCCGGGCCAGAAAAAACGCTACAAGCCGGGCGGCGCCTACCTGGCCACCCATGTCGGCTGCAAGGTCGTGCCGATCGCCCACGACGCCGGCGAACTTTGGCCGCGCCAGGCCTTCATCAAGAAGCCGGGAACCGTGACCGTCAGCATTGGCCCGGCTTTCGACGCCACCGGCATGACCGAGGCCGAGGTCAACCGCAAGGCCGAAGCCTGGATCGAGGACGAGATGCACCGCATCTCGCCGCACCGCTACCTGGATGCCTCGCACAACGCCACCTGAACCGGCCCGCCGTATCGTCATCGCCGGCCAGGCGGTGGCCTACGAGCTGCGGCGCAGCCAGCGACGGACCATCGGCCTCTCCATCGACCATCGCGGCCTGCGCATCGGCGCACCGGCCCGCGCCCGCATCGGCGACATCGAGACCCTGATCCATCAGCATGGCCAGTGGGTGCTCGACAAACTGGCCGCCTGGCGCGACCGCCCGGCTGCCAACAAGCTGGAAATCACTGACGGCACCGTCATTTTTGCCCTCGGCGAGGCACTGACCGTAGCATTTACGACCATCGGTCGCGCCCGCTGGCAGTTCGGGCCGGGCCGGCTTTACCTGCGCGTCACGCCCGGCGCTGACGCCAACCCGCTACTCGAAGCCGCCCTGCGCGACAAGGCCCGCGCCGTCTTCGCCGAACGCCTGGCCATCCATGCCCCCCGCCTCGGCGTCCCGGTGCCGCCGCTCCGCCTGTCCTCGGCCCGCACGCGCTGGGGCAGTTGCAGCCACCGCGGCGGCATTGCGCTGAACTGGCGCCTGGTCCTGATGCCGCTGCCGGTC
>CAIXSK010000401.1 GCA_903922075.1 uncultured beta proteobacterium
AGTAGGCCGAATTGACCAGACGCAGCAACTTGTTGGTCAGCGCGAAATCCTTGAGGATGGTGTTGGAAAGCTTTTCGATGCTTTCCGTCTCGCTGTTGGCGATCTTGTTGATCGCGCTGACCGACTCCGAGAGGGCCGGGAAGTCGCTCTTGTGACGCATCCGCCGCAACAGGAATTCGAGTGTCGCCTGCCGGCCGCTGCCGGTCACCGGCGCTTCTTCCGGTTCCAGGTAATTGTCCAGGGCCTCGGCAAACTGCGTCGCGGTCTGGAAACGTAGCGCCGGGTCGCGCGCCACGGCCTTTTGCAAAATTGCCGATAAATTGCCATCGACCGTAGCATTTTCGGGCAGCACCAGATCTTCATCAGCGACACGCTGCATGATGACCTTGATGTCGTTGCCGACGAAGGCGCGCTTGCCGGTCAGTATCTCGAACAGGATGACGCCGGCCGAAAAGACGTCGGAACGCTCGCCAGCCTCGCGGCGCAGCACGTACTCTGGCGCCATGTAGGCCGGCGTGCCATTGATCCGCTCCATGCCGTCCGGCGTGCCATCGACCCGTGCCGCAATGCCGAAATCCATGACCCGCGGCGTGCCGTTGTCGTCGAGCAGGATGTTTGACGGTTTCAGATCGCGGTGGATGATGCCCTGGCCGTGCGCGTACCCGACGGCATCGAGAATGGGCCGCAGGATGCCGATCGCCTTGACCGGCGGTAGCGCCCCGCTTTGCTGGAGGAATTCCGCCAGATTCTTGCCCGGCACGTATTCGAAGACCAGGTAAAGATCGCCGCCCTGCTCGCCGGCGTCGAAGATGGGTACGATGTTCGGATGGCGCATCTTGCTGACCGTCCGCGCCTCGCTGAGCAGGACGCGATTCTGCGCCGGATCGGGGCTGGCGAAGTGCATCGTCTTGATGGCGACTTCCCGCTGCAATTGGGGATCGAAGCCGAGATAAACGACGCTCTGCGCGCCGCGCCCCAGTTCCCCCCGAACTTCAAAACGACCGATGTAGCGCGCCATTATTCAGATTCTTCGACCCAGACCAGGTGCGGCACGCCATCCGGGCCGCCGCAGACCACCGCATTCTGCCCGTAATCGAGGGCCAATGCACAGGCGTCTTCCGGCGCCAGATCGGGCACGAAGCAGCTTTCCTCGATCGGCCAGTCACCGCCATCCGGCACATTCTGGCCGGCATAGGGCTCGTAGTTGCCTTCGATCAGGTCGCATTCCAGCTGCGCCTGACGCTCGGCGTTGATCGACTCGTCAGTGGGTTGCGAGCCCGGATTGTGCGCAGTGATGATCGCAAAGGCGTCGCAGCCGGCGGTTTCCAGCCAGCAGTGCAGGGCCTCGCAGGGTTCACCGATCCGCAGGTCGCAAATGCCGCCGGGCAGAAACACCCGGTAAGTCGTCGCCCGGTAGGCCGTTTCCAGTTCACTCGTCTTCGCCATCGAAATCCGCCACCCCGATCAATTGTTCCGCATCGGCCGCCGGCAACGCCTCGACCTCCTTCAGCTTGCGCGACAGTTGCCGCGTCCGCGTTTCCGCCTTGGCAATGCTGTTGCTCGCCTCGTCCAGCTTCTTGCGGGTATGCGCCAGCGCCTCGCCGAACTTGCCGAATTCGGTCTTGACGGCGCCGAGCACGGCCCACACCTCGGCCGAGCGCTGCTCGATGGCCAAGGTACGGAAGCCCATCTGCAGGCTGTTGAGCAGCGCCGCCAGCGTCGTCGGCCCGGCGATGCTGACCCGGAAATCGCGCTGCAGCGTCTCGGCCAGCCCCGGCCGGCGCAGGGCTTCGGCGTAGAGGCCTTCGAGCGGCAGGTAGAGCATCGCAAAATCGGTGGTATGCGGCGGCGACACGTATTTCTCGTGGATGCTCTTCGCCTCGTTCTTCAGCCGCGTCTCGATGGCCCGCGACGCCTCCTCGACGGCAACCGGATCGGCCCGTTCCTGGGCATCGAGCAGGCGCTGGTAGTCCTCAATCGGGTACTTGGCGTCGATCGGCAGCCAGACCACGGCGCCATCGTCCTTGCCCGGCAGGCGGATGGCGAAATCGACCCGCTCGCCGCTGCCCGGCCGGGTCGCCACGTTGGCGGCAAACTGGTCGGCGGTCAGCAACTGTTCGAGCAGCGCCGACAACTGCACTTCACCCCAGGTACCGCGCGTCTTGACGTTGGTCAGTACGCGCTTCAAATCACCGACGCCGGCGGCCAGCGTCTGCATTTCGCCGAGGCCGCGATGCACCTGCTCCAGCCGGTCGCTGACCAGCTTGAACGACTCGCCCAGGCGCTGCTCCAGCGTCGCATGCAGCTTTTCGTCGACGGTCCGGCGCATCTCTTCGAGCTTGTTGGCGTTGTCAGCCTGAATCGCGGTCAGTCGCCCTTCGACGGTCAACTTCAGGCGTTCGAAACGCTCGTCGAGGCCGAGCGAGAAGCGGTTCAGCTCACGGGCGAAGGCTTCCAGCCGCTCCGCCTGCAAGGTGCCAAACTGGCCGACCTGCGTCGTTACCGCCTGGCTCAGCAGGTTGGCCGACTGCGCCCGCTCCTCGCGGTCGCGGAAGGCTTCCTCGGCATCCTCGCGCCGGCCACGCGCCAATTCCTCGCGCAGTTCGCGCTCGAGGCGCATCAAGCCCTTGTCCTGCGCCTCCTGCAGGGTCCGGAAACGCTCATCATCCGCCGTCCGCCGATTGCCACGCATCAACACGGCCACCTGCAGCAGGATGACCACCACCATGCCGGCCACAACGGCCAGCCCCATCGTTTCGCTCATTGTCAGCTCACTTCAGCGAGAAATCGGCACGGCTGGCCTTGCCCCCGCCATTCTTTTCTTTATCGTCAGCCTCGACCTTCGGCGGCAACAGGAAAATCCGCTCCGGCGGCACCTTGCCCTGCTCGACCAGCCAGGCCTGAACCGTCTCGGCCCGCCGCGTCGCCAAGGCCTTGAGATCGTCGTCGCTGGCCGGGAAATTGGTCAGCATCAGCTTTTCCATTTCCTCGACCGGCAGGTCTTTCTGCAGGCCGATCATGTTGCGCGGTTTCGGAAACTTCGCTTCCTTGTAGGCCCGGGTCAGGTAGACCTTGGACTCCTCAGGCGTAATCACGATGTCGTCCAGCGACTTGCCTTCGCCGGCCTTCTTCAGATCCTTCAGCTTTTCTGCCTTCATCGCCCGCTCGATGGTAGCGCGCTTGATACCTTCCTTGTCGGCTTCCGGATCGGCCCGGCCGGTGATTTCCAGCTTCAGCGAATTGCGCTCGTTAAGCGCCTTGGCCAGGGCTTCCAGCTTCTTGCCGGCCGCCTCGTTGATCGCCGCATAGCCGGCGACGAACTCGACATTGGACAACTCGTCGCCACCGCCGAACAATGAGCCGAGTAGCGCAAACGGCGAGGTCACCGCCTTGACGAACAGATTGACGATGACCTTGATGACCAGCCCACCGATCGAGAACTGCGGGTCGTCGAGCGAACCGGAAATCGGCAGGTTGAGGTCGATTTCGCCGCGGTTGTTCTTGAGCAGCGAAATCGCCAGGTTGACCGGCAACTTGGTGGCCTCCGGACTTTCAACCCGCTCACCGAAGGTGAACTGGTCGATGAACAGGCGATTCTCGGCCGCCAGCTGGTTATTCTCCAGTTTGTAAGCAACGTTCAGCGACAGCTTGCCTTTTTCGATCGCGTAACCGGCGTATTTGCCGGAATACGGCGAGAAGCCGACCATATCCACGCCGGTGATGTCAGCCTTGAGATCGAGGAAGGACTTGGCAGCCAGCGGATTCAGCTTGGCCAGAATCTGGACCGGCGCCGAGTTGGCATACTTGCCGCGAATTTCCAGGTCGGCCACCGTGTCGGCCACCGAGGACAGGCCGGTAACCCGCCCGCCCAGTTTGGTCAGATTGACCGTGTAGTTGGGCTGCACGAAAAAATCCGAGAAATTCACCGAGCCGTTCTGCAGCGTGATCTTGGCGATCTTGATCGGCACCGGCGGCTTCGCCGGTGCCGCCGCCTTGTCAGCCGGCTTAGCTTGGGCCACCTTCGTTTCGGCCGCTTTGGCCGGCGCCGTTTTGCTCTCTTCCTTGACCTGAGCGGCCTCGCCGGCTGGCTTCTTGACGATGTCCGCGACGTTCAGCCGGCCTTCCTTGTTGAGAATCAGGCGCGAGTAGAAATCAGTCAGGGCGATTTCGCCGATGTTGATCGCCATCGGTTCCAGGCGAAAATCGACGCCGCCAAAATACAGCGATTTCCATTTCAGGAAATCGGCACTGTTCTGCTTGTCGACCGCGACCAGATCGCCCAGCGTGAAGGACCCCTTGTACCCGGCCTTCAGGCCGGTCGTGTCGAACCTGGCCATCACCTCGCCCTGGTTGGAGACGAGGCCACGGGTCAGGGAAACATTGAGGAACTGGCCAAAATACGGCTCGAACGGTACCAGCGGAACCCCCACCGTTTCGAGCTTGACCGCCACATCGAGCGGAAAAGCCTGCAAGCTGCCATCGACCTTGACGCTACCCTTCTTGTTGATCTGGCTCTTCAGCGCAATCGTGCCTTTCTTGTTCGGCTCGTTGGTCAGGCCCTGGGCGAGCAGGCTGAAGCCTTCGATCTCCTGCACTGCGACCGGCTGCATGGATTGGTCCTCGAAGCGGAATCCGAGATCCTCGATGCTCAGCTTGGCGACCTTGCCGATCCATTCCTGCTTGGCCTCGGCTTTGGCTGCCGGCTTGGCCTTGACGTCGTTATTAGGCGTGCTTGCACGGGCCGTTTTCAGCACCGGCATGCCTACCCACTCGATCTTGCCGTCCTTGTTGCGCAGCATGCGGGCACGGGCACCGCTGTTGATCACTTCGGCGATATCGACGCGATGCGCCGACAGATCGACGCTGACCCCCCTGAAGACCATATTCTCGACGCGGAAGCGCTCGCCGAAATCGATCTGGTAGCCGATCTCGCTGATGACGACCGGCTCGGCCAGTTTGCTGTCGACCTTGCCAACACTGAGCTGCAGCTTGCGCATCTGGCCAGCCACCGCCATCGGGGTGGACTCGTCCTTCCAGCGAATCAGGCCATTGGTCAGCGCGAAGCCGCCCAGCGACCACGCGAAGGGCTTGGCGGCCTCCGGCTTCGGCGCTGGCGCGTCGCCGGCTGGCGCCTTGGATAGCTTATCGAGCAAGCGCAATACATTGAATTCGCCCTGGCGATTGACGGCCAGCGAAACGTCCAGGCCGTCGAGCGCAACCCGCTTGACCGCGACCTGGCGATTGATCGGGTCGGCGTTCTCCACGTCGACATCCAGCCGTTTCCAGGCAAGCAGCGCCTGACCGTCGCTTTCGGCCACAGCCAGCCCGGAAAGGTGCAGCGCGCCGACGACGGACACCGAATAGACCTGATCGGACACCTCCTTGAACATCGCCTTCAGTTCGCTATCAAGCAAGCCTGCCGTCAGACGGAAAGGCAGGGACTCGGGCAGATAGGGCTGCAAAGCGGCCAGATCAAAGCGGTCCAGGTCGAGATTCAAATGGCTTTCGCGGGATTCCGAGAACGGTTTGCTTTCCCCGGTCAGGGCCAGCGGCGAGCCGTTGATTACGGCCGCGAACGATGGCTTGACGAGGATTTCGGCCTGATAGGGCAGGCTGGAAACAAAAGGCAGAGCCAGGTTGATGTCGCTGATCGTGTGCGCCTTGCCCTTGGGCTGGTCGTCAAAGGCGATCTTGCCGTTGATCAACTGGATGTTGTTGATCGAAAAACGGGGCACCTCTTTTTCCGGCTCGTCCTTCGGCTTCATCCACTCGTCGAGCAAGTCGGAAATGTCGTAGCGCCCCTCGGCGACGCGGCTGACAGAGAGCCGCAGCCCCTGCAGCCGGACCTCGTCGACGACGACCGCCAGTTTGAAAATCGAGGCCGAGGAGACATTGACAAAAAGCTCATCGAAGCCGACGACCTCCTTGCCCTCATCCGTTTTGACCGAGAAACCGCTGACCCGCGCAGACAAGCCATAGGGATTGATATCAATGCCATCGATGCTGACCTGGCGATGCAACTCGGCCGAGAGTTGCTTCAGCAAAATGGATTTAAGCAGCGGTGGCGCGGCAAAGAAGCCGAAAAGCCCGAAAACCAGCAGAATACCGCCCAGCCACTTGCCGATTTTGATGCTGCGAGGGGATTTCAGCGCCGCAGAAAGGCGTGACATTGTTACGGAATTGCTTGCAGTCTGCTCTGCCATGTTATTCTGCCCTGATTGCTTTATATCGGTTAAATTTAGCACACCGGCACCACACCAAACCCAGTAAAAATTATATGAAGTGGATCCTTGAGGACCTCTCCCGAGCTCTGGAACAGCTCAAACTCTGGCAAACCTGGCTGGTTCTCGGCCTGATCGCAATATTTGCCGGATTGGCCTACCTGGTCGGCAGCTTTGCCTTCCGGACCGATGCTGTCCTGATATTCCTGAATCGCACGGTCGGTTCCTGCCGCGAACTGAACAATGGCTCGATCATCTTCATGTTCTGCGGAATGATCTTCTTCGTGTTCACCGCCGTGCTGACCTTGGGCGAACTGCAAAGCTACTTCGATCTCCAGGAGCGCAAGGCCTATTACCAGTCCAGGCTGGCCCTGCGCTGGGGCATTTTCTGGGGCTGCGCTGCCATCGTGATCGCCATCGCGGCGCTGATATTTTTCAATCAATACTGCCGTTAGATTGCATCGATCGCCCGCGCCCGCCGCCATGAAAATCCTCGTCGTCCAAGACAATCGCTCCAGCCTTGACGCACTGCTCCAGTCCGTCAGGCACTTTGGCGCAGCGGCCATCCCGGCGCAAAGCGGTGGCGCCGCTCTGGCGGCTTTCGCCAGCGAGCGGCCCGACCTGGTGCTGCTCGACAGCGTTCTGCCGGACATCAGCAGCTTTGAAGTTGCGCAGAAGATTCGCGCCCAGGAAGCCCCGGGCGACTGGACGCCGATCATCTTCCTGTCCTCGCCGGACGACGAGGTGGGCATTGAAAAAGGCATCGCTGCCGGCGGCGACGACTATCTGCACAAGCCGTTCAGCGAGATCGTGCTCGGTGCCAAAATTCGCGCCATGCAGCGACTCGTGCTGATGCGCGCCTCGCTGCTCGCCCTGACCCGCAAACTCGATGCGACCAACCAGGAACTGCAGCGCATTTCGTTGATGGACGGCCTGACCGGCGTCGCCAACCGCCGCTATTTCGACGAGACCATTTCCGTCGAATGGCGCCGCGCACGTCGCCACTCGAACAGCCTGGCCGTGCTGATGTTCGACATCGATCATTTCAAGCTTTACAACGACTCCTACGGGCACCTGGCCGGTGACGAATGCCTGCGCCGTGTGGCCGCGACAATCCGCCAGAACACCGCACGACCATCCGACCTGGTGGCCCGCTACGGCGGCAAGGAGTTTGCCGTGATCCTGCCCGAAACCACCATCGGCGGCGCGGTGCTGGTGGCCGAAAAAATTCGCCAGGCGATCCACGAACTGAACATTCCTCGCGCGCCAGGTTCCGGCGACCGCATCACGCTCAGCATCGGTGTCGCCTCGGCTGCCCCCGGCTTCGACAATCCACCGGACGACCTGATCCACGCCGCCGACCAGGCGTTGCGTCGGGCCAAGGCCGAAGGCCGGGATCGCATCTGCCGCGCCGACGCCGCCTGAACTACATAGAACATGAGCAAAAAGCGCCTCTCCGTCATCATCGCCGACGACAACGACATGATGCGCAGCATCCTGCGCGGCATGCTGCGCGGCGAGGAATACGACGTCGTCGGCGAAGCCCGTAACGGGCTGTCCGCCGTCGACATGGTCGAACGGCTGAAACCCGATATCGTCTGCATGGACGTCGTGATGCCGGAAAAAAATGGCGTCGAGGCACTCAGCGAAATCAAGGCCAAGCTGCCCGAAACCGAGGTCATCATGGTGACCAGCAACTCCGATCCGGAAACCGTTCAGGAATCGATCCAGAACGGCGCCAGCGGCTTCATCATCAAGCCCTTCAACGCCGCCCGCGTGCTCGATACGCTGGAAAAGATCGGCGGGCGCATACGCCAGCGCAAACCTTCAGCCGGCTAAAAAGCGCAGCCGCACTGGCCGCAAGGCCAGCCTAGAAGTTGTTCCGCCACTCGCGGATAAATTTGATAATTGCCGTTTTTTTGCCGCCGACCGTAGCATTTTGCCGCAGGGCCGCCGCGACGACCTCCGCCTCAGTGCACCGCAGGAAGGGATTGGTCGCCTTCTCCTCGCCCAGCGTCGACGGCACGCTCGGCCGGCCG
>CAIXSK010000402.1 GCA_903922075.1 uncultured beta proteobacterium
CAGAGCAAGCTCAATTACCTGGCCTATCACGACCCGCTGACCGGCCTGGCCAACCGTCGCTGCTTCATCGAGCGCCTCGACGAAAGCCTGCGCGAAAACGGCCGCCACGGCGAGCGGCTGGCCGTATTGTTCATCGACCTCGACCAGTTCAAGCAGGTCAACGACTCGCTCGGCCATGGCGTCGGCGACGAACTGCTGGTGTCCGTCGCGGCGCGGCTGTCCGAGCACGTGCGCCTGATCGACATGTTGGCCCGCCTGGGCGGCGACGAATTCATCTGCCTGATGGAAGCGGTGCGTAGCGAAGACGAAGTCGAGATGCTCGCCCGCGAAATCCTGGGCGCCTTCGAGCAACCGTTCAAACTCGGCGACCACGAACTGTTCCTGACCGCTGCGGTTGGCATCAGCCTGTTCCCCGGCGACGGCGACAGCGTGCTCGACCTGATGCGCAACGCCGACACGGCGATGTATCGCGCCAAGGCGCAGGGGCGCGGCAATTTCCATTTCTACACGCCGGAAATGACCCGCGACGCCCAGGTCCGCATCCGGATGGAAAACCTGCTGCGCCGCGCGCTTGACAACGGCGAGCTGACCGTCCACCTGCAGCCGCAGGTCGAAACGCAGAGCGGCCGGCTGGTCGGTGCCGAGGCGCTGGTCCGCTGGAACAGCCCGGAACTCGGCCAGGTGATGCCGATGAGCTTCATCCCGCTGGCCGAGGATTCCGGCCTGATCGTCGGGCTCGGCAACTGGGTGCTGCGCGAAACCTGCCGCCAGTTCATGCAGTGGCGGGAAAGCGGCTTCGAGCTGGCGCAGGTCTCGGTCAACCTGTCGGTCAAGCAACTCGAGCGTCCCGAATTCATCGATGTCCTCGAACGGATACTCGACGAGACGGGGATGGACCCGACCTGCCTGAAGCTCGAACTGACCGAGTCGGTGGTCATGGCGGTCGGCGATTCCTTCGCGCTGCTCGAGCGCCTGCGCGAGTTGGGCATCAGCCTGGCGCTCGACGATTTCGGCACCGGCTACTCGTCGCTCAGCTACCTGAAGATGCTGCCGATCCAGCAGCTGAAGATCGACGCCTCCTTCGTCGAGGGCATCGGCCGCAACACCGGCGACGAGGCGATCATCCGGACGGTGATGGAACTGGCCCGCAGCCTCGGCTTCGAGGTCGTCGCCGAGGGCGTCGAAACGGAGGGGCAGGCGGCCTTCCTGGCGCAACTCGGTTGCGAGCAGTTGCAGGGCTACCTGCATGGCCGGGCCGTGGCGCCGGCGGAGTTCCTCGCCCGCTGGTCGATCCGGCCGTAATGCTCGCCTGGCGCCTGCTCGGCCGGGAAATGCGCTCGGGCGAACTGCGCCTGCTCTTTGCCGCGCTGGTCGTCGCCGTTGCCGCCGTGACGGCAGTCGGTTTTTTTGCCGACCGCGTGCACCATGGCCTGGAACGCCAGGCCCGGCAGATGCTGGGCGGCGATCTGGCGCTGGTCGCCGATCACCCCTGGCCGGCAGGTCATGCCGACCAGGCGCGCCAACAGGGCCTGCAGGTGGCCGAAACCATGGTTTTCCCGAGCATGGTGATGGGGGCCGACCAGGCGCAACTGGCCGACATCAAGGCGGTGACCGGCAGCTATCCTTTGCGCGGACAACTGACCGCCATCGACGGCAACAAGGCATCGATTGGCGGCCGCCCGCAGCCGGGAACGGTGTGGCTCGACGAGCGGCTGGCCAGCGCGCTGCATGCCGCGCCGGGCGACCGCGTCACGGTCGGCGCCAGGCAACTCGTTGTCGCCGCCATCCTGATCCAGGAGCCGGATCGCGGCATCAATTTCTTCAGCCTGGCGCCGCGGCTGATGATGCACGCCGACGACATTCCGGCCACCGGACTGGTCCAGAACGGTTCGCGGGTCAGTTACCGGCTGCTCGTCGCCGGCGAAGACGGCGCCGTAGGTGCCTACCGGCAATGGCTGGGCGGCCGGCTGGCTCGCGGCGAAAGGCTGGAGGAGGTTGGCAATGCCCGGCCGGAGCTGCGCTCGGCACTGGATCGGGCCGAACGCTTTCTCGGCCTGTCGACGGTGCTGACCGTGGTGCTCGCCGCCGTCGCCATCGCCATGGCCAGCCGCCGCTACATGCAGCGCCATCTCGACGCCTGCGCCGTGATGCGCTGCCTGGGCATGACGCATGCCCAGCTGCTCCGTCTGCATGCGGCACTCTTTCTCTGGCTGGCGCTGCTTGGCGCGGGCCTCGGCTGCCTGCTCGGTTTTGCCGCTCATTTCGTGCTAATCCGCTGGCTGAGTGCCTTGCTGGCGATCGATCTGCCTTACCCCGGCTGGCTGCCGATGGGTGCCGGATTCGGCGTTGCCGGCGTGCTGCTCTTCGGTTTCGTCATTCCGCCACTGCTGCAACTGGCCCGCGTCCCGACCCTGCGCGTGCTGCGCCGCGAACTCGGCCCGCCGCAACCCTTCCTGCTCGGCGGCTACGGGCTCGGGCTGGGTCTGCTGGCCGGCCTGATCGTGCTGGTTGCCGGCAACCTGCGCCTCGGGCTGCTGACGGTCGGCGGCTTTATTGTGGCCCTGGGCGCATTCTGGGCCATCGCCCGGCTGGCCATCGTGGTCGTCGGGCGTTGGCGGGGTGGGGCTGGTTTCGGCTGGCGGCAGGGGCTGGCCGGCCTGGCCCGGCATCCGGGCGCCAGCGCCGTGCAGGTCGTGGCATTGGCCATCGGCCTGATGGCCATGCTGCTGCTGACGGTGACCCGCGCCGAACTGCTCGATGCCTGGCAGAAGTCGCTGCCGGCCGATGCGCCAAACCGCTTCGCCATCAACATCCAGCCCGATCAGCGTGCCGCCGTCGAACAAACGCTGAACGCCGCCGGCATCCGCAGCGAACTGCAGCCGATGGTCCGCGCCCGGCTGGTCGCCATCGGCGGCAAGGCGGTCGGCGCCGCCAGCTATCCCGACGACGACAAGGCGCAGCGCCTGATCGAGCGGGAATTCAACCTGTCGTGGCGCAGCGCCTTGCCGGACGGCAATACGGTCAGCGCCGGCCGCTGGTTTTCACCCGCCGAGGCCGGGCAGGGGCTGGCTTCGGTCGAGGTGGGGTTGGCCGATACGCTGGGCATCCGGCTTGGCGACGAACTGGTTTTCATGGTCGCCGGGGTTGAAAAGCGCTTGCGGGTGAGCAGCCTGCGCAAGCTGGCCTGGGATTCGATGCGCGTCAATTTCTTCGTGCTGGCGCCGCCCGGTATCCTCGACGATGCCCCGGCCAGCTACATCACCAGCTTCCACCTGCCGGCCGAGCGGGCCGAAGCGGCGTCCGGGCTGGTCCGCCAGTTCCCCAACCTGACGCTGATCGATGTCGGCGCCATCCTCGGCCAGTTGCAGGCGGTGATCGGCCAGGTCGCCGGCGCCGTGCAGTTCGTCTTTCTTTTTTCGCTGCTGGCCGGCGGCATCGTCCTCTATTCGGCGCTGCTGACGGCCTTCGACGAGCGGCGCTACGAGCTGGCGGTGATGCGCGCCCTCGGCGCCCAGCGGGCGCAGCTGCGCCAGGCGCTGCTGGTTGAACTGGCAGTCATCGGCGGCCTGGCCGGGCTGATCGCCGCGCTGGGGGCGATGGCGCTCGGCTGGGTGGTCGGCCGTCAGGTGTTCGATCTGGCGCTGACGCTTCGTCCATGGCTGCCCTTGCTGTCGGCGGTGGCCGGGACTTCGCTGGCGATCGCCGTGGGCTGGCTGGCGATACGTCGGCTGGTCGCCGTTCCGCCCTTGCTGGCGCTGCGCAACGGGGTTTAGAACTCATTGCCGATTGTGCGGTCAACGTGACCGCCGATGAAAATGGTCAGGGCACCTGACTGTTCGGAATGTGTATCGC
>CAIXSK010000403.1 GCA_903922075.1 uncultured beta proteobacterium
ACGATCAGCGCGGCGAGGACGGTGGTTGCCAGCGCCGTATTGAGCGTTTCGCGGGTGGTCATCTCAACCCTCGGCGCGAATCAGCGCCAGCAACTCCGTGCCGTAGTGCTCGATCTTGGCGCTGCCCATGCCGGTGATGCCGGCCAGCAGGCCGTGGCTGGCCGGGCGGACCTCGGCCAGCTCGCGCAGGGTCTTGTCGTGCAGGATGACGTAGGCCGGCACCGCCTGTTCGCGGGCGGTATCGGCCCGCCACTTGCGCAGCAGCTGGAACAGCGCGTCATCGGCCGGCGACAGGTCGGAAACCGGCGCCCGGGTGGTTTTGGCCGGCGTGCTCTTGCCGCTCTTGCGCTGCGCCGGCCGGCGCAGTTGCACCGTGCGTTGGCCCTTGAGCACTTCGCGGGCGGCGTCGGTCAGTTGCAGGGCGCCGTGTTCGGCCATGTCCACGTGTACCAGCCCGGCCGCTGCCAGCTGGCGGAAAACGCTCTTCCAGGCGTGGTCGTCGAGGTCGCCGCCGACGCCGAAGGTCGGCAGCTGGTCGTGGTTCCACTGCTTGACCTTGTCGGTCGCCTTGCCGCGCAGGACGTCGGTCAGGTGCGTGACGCCGAAGCGCATGCCGGTGCGGAAGATGGCCGACAGCGCCTTCTGCGCCGCCTGTGTGCCGTCCCACAGTTCCGGCGGTTCGACGCAGACGTCGCAGTTGCCGCAGGCTTGACGTTCCTCGCCGAAGTAGTTGAGCAGCACCTGCCGCCGGCAGCGCGGCGCCTCACAGTAGGCGAGCAGGGCGGTCAGGCGCTGTGATTCGAGGATCTTCTGGCCCTCGCCGGCGCCCGATTCGGCGATCCGCGCATGCTGCAGCGCGACGTCCTGCATGCCGTAGGCCATCCAGGCTTCGGACGGTTCGCCGTCGCGGCCGGCGCGGCCGGTTTCCTGGTAGTAGGCCTCGATGCTTTTCGGCAAATCCAGATGGGCGACGAAGCGGACGTCCGGCTTGTCGATGCCCATGCCGAAGGCGATCGTGGCGCACATGATCAGGCCTTCCTCGCGCAGGAAGCGGCGCTGGTTGGCGGCACGCTCCGGCGCCGGCAGGCCGGCATGGTAGGGCAGCGCCGGATAGCCCTGGGCGGACAGCCATTCGGCCGTCTCCTCGACCTTCTTGCGCGACAGGCAATAGACGATGCCGGCCTGACCCTGGCGCCCGGCCAGGAAGCCGAGCAGCTGCTTCTTGGCGTTGTCCTTCTCGACGACGGTGTAGCGGATGTTCGGGCGGTCGAAGCTGGACAGGAAAACGCGGGCTTCGCCCAGGCCGAGGCGGGCGAGGATTTCGTTGCGTGTCGCCTGGTCGGCGGTGGCGGTCAGTGCGATGCGCGGCACGGCCGGATAGCGCTCGTGCAGGGCAGAAAGCTGCAGGTATTCCGGGCGGAAATCGTGGCCCCATTGCGAGACGCAGTGCGCTTCGTCGATGGCGAACAGCGCCAGCTTGCCGGCTTCGGACAGGGCGTCGA
This sequence comes from uncultured beta proteobacterium, assembly GCA_903922075.1. Classification (GTDB taxonomy): domain Bacteria; phylum Pseudomonadota; class Gammaproteobacteria; order Burkholderiales; family Rhodocyclaceae; genus Azonexus. The sequence goes on from CAIXSK010000403.1 coordinate 1,503, forward strand.
GCATGGCCAGCGTGCGTTCGAGCAGCAGGCGCTCGGGGGCGATGTAGACGAGGTCGAGATTGCCGCTGAAGATGGCCTGCTCGACGGCCTGCGCCTCGCGCCAGTCGAGGGTCGAATTGAGGACGGCCGCCTTGACGCCGAGCTGGGTCAGGGCGTCGACCTGGTCCTGCATCAAGGCGATCAGCGGCGAGACGACGACGGCGCAGCCGGGACGGAGCAGGGCGGGAATCTGGTAGCAGAGGCTCTTGCCGCCGCCGGTCGGCATCAGGACCAGGGCGTCGCCGCCGCCGGCAACGTGCTCGATGATCTCGGCCTGCTCGCCGCGGAAGGCCGGGTAGCCGAAGACGTCGCGCAGGAGGTCGAGGGCGGCAGGGCGGGCAAATGCTACGGTCGGTGGCAAATTTTGCTCAATTTTCAAAAATGACGGCTTCGCGCTTCAGCACTTCGCCGTCCCAGACCAGGCATTCGCCGCGGTCTTCGTGCCAGTCGGCGAGCACCCAGCGCTCGACGTGGATGCCATCGACCATGTGGTCGTGCGTTGCCGCCTGGTGGGTATGGCCGTGGATGAAGGTGGCGTAGCCGTGGTCGCGGATGAAATCGTCGGTCGCCGCCGGGCTGAGGTCGGCGTAGACGTAGCCCTGGCTGCGCTTGCGACGCGCGCTGCGCCAGCGGATGTAGCGGCCGAGCAGGCGGCGGACGAAACGCGGTTTGGCCAGCATCTGCTGCTGCCAGGCCGGGTCGCGGACCTTGGCCCGATAGGCGAGGTATTCGGGGTCGTCGAGGCACAGCGCGTCGCCGTGCGACAGCACGAAGGACCATTCGGGCAGGGCCAGGTCGTAAGGGTCGGGCAGCAGGCTGGCGCCGGCCGCCGTGGCGAAAGCCTGGCCGAGCGCAAAATCGCGGTTGCCGTGCATCAGATGGATCTTCAGCCCGGCGTCGCTGGCGGCGCGCAGGGCGGCGATGATCGAAGCGTGGTAGGGATCGGTGACGTCGTCGCCGACCCAGACCTCGAACAGGTCGCCGAGGATGTACAGCGCCTCGGCCTGGCGGGCGCGGCCGGCCAAAAAACGGAGGAACAAAGCAGTCGCCCCGGGTGACCGGGGCGACAGGTGCAGATCGGAGATGAAGAGGATCAAACGATCTCGGCCTTCTCGATGATCACGTCTTCCTTCGGCACGTCCTGATGGAA
>CAIXSK010000404.1 GCA_903922075.1 uncultured beta proteobacterium
ACGCTGATCCAGAAGCTCTATTCGAACAAGTACCGCAAATCCCTGCTCATCGAGGGCGCCTTCGAGGCCGAGGACTACTTCCCCGCCTTCGACCGCTGGCTGTTCTTCACCGCCGCCCCCTTGCGCGACCGCCACGGGCAGGTCATCGGCGCCATCGAAACGCTGCAGGACGTCAGCGAACGCAAGCTGGCCGAGATCGCCCTGACCGATGCCAAGCGGGCGGCCGAAACCGCCGCCAACGCGAAGACCGAATTCCTGGCCAACATGAGCCACGAAATCCGCACCCCGATGAATGCCGTCATCGGCCTCGCCCACCTGCTGCTTAAAACCGAGTTGACCGACAAGCAACGCGATTTCGTCTCGCGCATCCACGGCGCCGGGCAAATGCTGCTCGGCCTGATCAACGACATCCTGGATTTCTCCAAGATCGAAGCCGGCCGGATGCAACTCGAGGAAACCGAGTTCGCGCTGGACGGCGTTCTCGACAATGTGACCAGCGTCCTGCTCCATCGGGCGCAGGAGAAAGGACTGGAACTCCAGTACGTCGTCGATCCCGACGTCCCGCCCAAGCTCAACGGCGATCCGCTGCGCCTGGGACAAATCCTGATCAACCTGATCGGCAACGCCATCAAATTCACGGCCAAGGGCTCGATCACCGTTTTCGTCCGCCGCCTGCCCGGCGACGGCAGCCTCGCTCACCTCGAATTCGATGTCCAGGACACCGGGATCGGCATGTCCATCGCCCAGCAGCAGAGCCTGTTCAATGCCTTCTGCCAGGCCGATACCTCGATCACCCGAAAATTCGGCGGCACCGGACTCGGCCTGACGATCAGCAAGCGCCTGGCGCAACTGATGAAAGGCGACATCTGGGTACGCAGCCAACCGAACCTCGGCAGTACCTTCACCTTCAGCGTCAAACTGGCGCTCGGCCGCGAAAATACGCCGGCACCTCACCTCGTGCGGCGTCGGGCGCTGGTCGTCGACGACAGCCCGCTGGCCCGTTCCATCCTGATCGCCCTGCTCGAAAAGCAGGGCTACACCGCACTGCCCGCCGAATCCGGCGAGCAGGCGCTGGCCATGCTCGGCGATTCGCGGTCGGCCCGTTTCGAGTTCGTCACCATCGACCTCAACATGCCGGGCATGGATGGTCTGGAGCTGGCCGACGCCATTCGCAACCAGATCGCGCCGGCTCCCAAGCTGGTCATGGTCACCGCGACCGATACCGCCGCGCTGGTCGGCGAATCGCGCCTGAATTGCTTCGATGCCGTGCTCAACAAACCGGTCACCGCCGCCCAGATCGGCAAACTGGTCAATCAGGGCGATGCCCCCGTGGCCAGCATGCCCAGCAAACCTGCCCCGCTGGCCGGCGTACGGGTACTGCTCGTCGAAGACATGCCGACCAACCAGTTGATCGCCAGCGAGATCCTCGAATCCTTCGGCATTACTGTCGATCTGGCCGACAACGGTGTGCAGGCGATCACCAAGCTGCTCGAGGATCGCAACCGCTACGACATCGTGCTGATGGACATCCAGATGCCGGAAATGGATGGCCTGGAAGCCACCCGGCGCCTGCGGGCGAGCCAGCAGCTGGGCCACCTGCCGATCATCGCGATGACTGCCCACGCGATGGATTCGGAACGTCGGCGCTGCCTTGAAATCGGCATGAACGATTTCGTGACCAAGCCCATTGACCCTGATCTACTCAGGGATATACTCATCCGCTGGCGACCCACCCAAGCGACGCCGGCCCAAGCAAAAAAAATGGAGAGTGCTCCCATGAGTTCCGCTGACGGATTGCCGGATTTGCCGGGCATAGACAAGGCCGATGGCCTGCGGCGCATGATGAACAAGCCGGCGCTTTACGAAAAGGTATTGCGTGACTTTCATGCCCGCTTCATGGCCGAACCCGAGGTCATCCGCGCGGCCATGCAGGCCGGCGACTACGCCACCGCCGAACGGCGCGCCCACAGCACCAAGGGCCTGGCCGGCACCATCGGCGCCCTCGGGCTGCAGAACGCCTCGAAGGAACTGGAACTGGCACTCCGCCAGGGCGAACCGCTACCCGACGGCATTTTCCAGCGCTTCGAAAGCGAGTTGAACGCCGTCATCGCCAGCATCGCCCACGGCTTCCGCATCGAGTAAAAAGCGTCTCAGAAATCGCTGGGCGCCTGCCAGACAATATTGGCTTTCTGACCTCCCGCGCCGGTTCTTTCCAGCATGTCGATCAGCGGCCAGGCCCGCTGGCCAAGCGCGACGATCGGCTCCTTCTTTTTCCCGTACTCATCGACTTCGTCCTCCACCGGCGGCGCTTCGGCCCGTTGCACGGCCGCCCGCAAGGTCCGGGCGGCGCCGGCCATCTCGTCCCGGGTAAAACTGCCGCGGGCCGTGCATTCCTTGCCGATCGCCTGCAGCAGCGTCCGGGCCGCTTCGGCGAACATCAGGATTTCTCCGGTTTCGCTCGATAAAAATCGCACCAGCATGGTTTTTCCTTTCCTCTCGTGATTCGCTGTTGTCATCCCGCCCGGCCTTCATGCACAATGGCCCAATGCGGGGAGACAAGAGATGATGACAAATATTACCGCCAATCCCCTGGAGACAGGGTCTGACGAAATCGAGCGTTTCGCGCTGGAAGAGTGCGTCAGGCGCCAGCGCATCGACCATCGCGTTGCGGTGATGATCCTGCCCGACCGGCGTTGCGAAATGGCGATCAAGTTCGCTCGCCTCGGCGCGCATGTACTCGTGGCCGAAGAGCCTGGCCTCAAACAGGATGTCGAGGGGCGCATCCTGGCGGCCGGCATGACCGAGCAGATCCGCTTCGCGCCCTACGTCCTGCCCGAGCTGCCCGACGACCCCGATGACGAATTGTTCGACATCATCGTCATTCGCCGTGGCCTGTGCTCCATGCCCTACGACAAGGCCCGGCAGATCGTCCGCCAGTTACTGTTCAAGCTGAAGATCGGCGGCAAGCTCTACCTTTCCGTCCTCGGCCTGCATTCCGAACTCAGCGAGGGCTATGCCGCCAGCGAGGCGACGATCGACCAGCGCTACGCCGAACTCGCCCCCGGGCTGGCCAGCAAGTACAACATCCACCAGCCGGTCTGCCTGTACACCGAGCGTAACCTGTTCATGCTGCTGCTCGAAGCCGGCGCCAGCGTCCTGCGCACGCTGACCACCACCCACGGCAACGTCAAGGGCGTCGCCGTCCGCGTCTGAGGCGCCGATGCGCCTGGGCGTCGACCTTGGCGGGACCAAGATCGAGATCATCGCGCTGGACGCCGATGGCCGGGAATTGTTGCGTCAGCGCATCGCCACGCCGCAAGGCGATTACCTGGCGACGGTGATGGCCGTGGCCGGGCTGGTCGAGGCAGCCGAAGTGCGGCTTGGCCGGCGCGGCACGCTCGGCATAGGCATTCCCGGCGCCGAGTCGCTGGCCACGGGGCTGATCAAGAACGCCAATTCGACCTGCCTGATCGGCAAGCCCCTGCGCCGCGATCTGCAGGCGCTGCTCCAGCGGGAAGTGCGCATCGCCAACGACGCCAACTGCTTCGCGCTGTCGGAAGCGATCGACGGCAGCGGTTGCGAGGCCGAAATCGTCTTCGGCGTCATTCTCGGCACCGGGGTCGGCGGCGGCGTGGTCATCGACCGCCACGTACTGACCGGCGCCAATGCGATCGCCGGCGAGTGGGGCCACAACCCGCTGCCGCGGGCGGCCGGCGACGACTTGCCGCTGCCGGCTTGCTACTGTGGCCGGGAGGGCTGCATCGAGGCCTATCTGTCCGGCCCGGCGCTGAGCGCCGACCACCAGCGGCACACCGGCGAGGCGCTTGAACCGGCCGAGATCGACCGCCGGGCGAGTGCGGGCGACGCCGCCTGCGAGGCGACGCTGCGCCGCTACGAAGACCGGCTCGGCCGGGCGCTGGCCGGGGTCATCAACATTCTCGACCCACAGGTCATCGTCCTTGGCGGCGGGCTGTCCAATCTCGCCCGGCTGTATCGCAACGTGCCGGAATGCTACGGTCGGCACATTTTTTCGGACGTTTTCTACACGAAATTGCTGCCGCCTAGCCATGGGGATTCCTCGGGGGTGCGCGGCGCGGCATGGTTGTGGGATTGATGGCAAAATCGCCCGACCATGGCACACGTTTCCCTCTTCATCGGCGGCATCCGGCCGCTGCCTGAATCCGGCCGGCCGACCGGCATCTACAAGCAGGCGGTCAGCGCCGCGCTCGAACTCGGCCGCGAAGGCTTTAGCGGCGACCAGCAGGCCGACCGTCGCGTGCACGGCGGCCCGGACAAGGCCGTACACCTCTACCCGGCCGGCCACTACGCCAAACTCGCCGGCCGTTTCCCGGAAGCCGCCGGGCAACTGGTCATCGGCAGCCTGGGCGAAAACCTGTCGGCCGAACTGGACGAGAACGACGTGCGGATCGGCGATATCTGGCGCCTCGGCACAGCTCGCCTGCAGGTCTGCCAGCCGCGCAGCCCGTGCTGGAAGATCGACGAGCGTTTCGGCTGCGCGGGCATGGCTGCCTACATTGCCGAACACCGGCTGACCGGCTGGTACTGGCGGGTACTGACGCCGGGCCGGGTCGCCCCGGGCGACGCGCTGGCACTTGAAAGCGCCGCCGACACCTTCACGCTGGCCGAGGCGATGCTGCGCTGGCAGGCGCACCGTCCGGCGCTGGCCGACCTCGACAAGTTAGCCGCAGCGCCGGGTATTGCCGAAAACTGGCGGCAGAAAATCGTCAGCCGCGCCGCCTGGCTGCGCAACAACCCCGAGCAGCCTGCCCCTGCCATCAAGGCGTTTCACGTGAAACCGGAGCAGCCATGAACCCCGCCGAATCACGGAGCCTGTGGATCAAGCTGTTCCTGCCCTTCGCCGCCGGCTACTTCCTGTCCTACCTGTTCCGCACGGTCAATGCGGTGATCGGGCCGGTACTCGCCCGCGAACTGGCGATCGGCGACAACGCACTGGGCCTCTTGACCAGCACCTACTTCCTCGCCTTCGGCCTCGCCCAGTTGCCGCTCGGCATGCTGCTCGACCGCTTCGGGCCGCGCCGGGTCGAGGCCGGCTTGCTGTTGCTGGCGGCCACCGGCGCCGCGACTTTCGCGCTGGCCGACGACATCGCCGGGCTGGCCGTCGGCCGGGCGCTGATTGGACTCGGCGTGTCGGCCTGCCTGATGGCGTCGTTCAAGGCGTTTTCGCAATGGTTTCCGCCCGAGCGCCAGGCCTCGCTGACCGGCTGGATCATGGCCTCGGGCGGCCTCGGCGCGCTGGCCGCCGCCCGCCCGCTGGAATTCGCGCTCGGCTTCGCCGGCTGGCGCGAGATCGCCCTGGCCCTGGCCGCGACCACGCTGGCCGTCGCCGCCACGCTGTGGCTGGTCGTGCCGGACAAGCCGAGTGACAGCAAGGGCGCCGGGCTGGTGGAGCAACTGGCCGGCGTTCGCACCATATTCACCAGCCGCCATTTCTGGCGCTACGCGCCGATGGGTTTGTTGTTCACCGGCGGCTTCATGGCCGTTCAGGGTCTGTGGGCATCGCGCTGGATGGCGGTGCTCGAAGGCTTGTCCGGCCCCGCCATCGCCACGCGTCTGACCTGGATGAGCGGCGCCATGCTGGCCGGCTTCCTGTTCATGGGTTTCTTCGCCACCGGGCTGGTCCGGCGCGGCATCAAGCTGGAACGCATCTATCTCGGCGCCATGCTCGTCGCGCTGGCCTGCTTCGCCCTGATCAGCGCCCGCCCGACCCTGGCCGGCGGCCTGCTGTGGCCGATCCTCGGCGCCTGTTTCTCGCTGTCCAACATCGCCTACTCGCTGGTGTCGCAGGCTTTTCCGCCGGCGCTGTCGGGGCGCGCCAACACCGCGCTCAACCTGGCGGTCTTTGTCGGCGCCTTCGGCCTGCAATGGGGCATCGGCGCCGGCGTCGACACCCTGCAGGCCATGGGCTGGGCCGTCGACAGCGCCTACCGGACGGTATTTTTTGCCTTGCTCGGCGGCCAGATACTGGCGCTGATCTGGCTACTGCGGCCAGCCGGCGGCGAAGCGAAGGCAGCCCCCCTGCCCGGCTGAACGATTTCCAGCCGCCACTTTTAAATTTTGGCCAAAATTTCGGGCTGACCGTAGCATTTGGCCCTGACGGCGGCGGAACGCGGTCAAAACTCCAGCGGATCGACCTCGATGTGCCAACGCAGTTTCGACGGCGCCTTCAGCCCTTCGATGGCCTCCCGCCAGCGCGGCAGGAAAGCCTGCAGGGCCGGCCGGGAATGCGACTCGGCCAGCAGCTGGCCGCGCTCCAGGTTGGCCAGCCGGGCCATTTTCATCGGCACCGGGTCGTAGATGAAAACCTTGTCGTGCTCGGCGATCACCGGCAGCTCGGCGGCGGTCTTCAGGAAGGCAATGGCATCGGCCATCACCGGCGCCTCGGCGCGCAGCATCGCCTGGAAGGCATAGGGCGGGAATCCCGCCTGCTCGCGCTCCTTGAGCTGGGCGGCGGCAAAGCCCGGATAGTCGTGGGCGACCAGGGCGGCAAACAGCGGGTGATCCGGGTACTGCGTCTGGACCAGCACCTCGCCTTTCAGCTCGGCCCGTCCGGCCCGTCCGGCGACCTGCATCAGCTGGGCGAACAGGCGTTCCGGCGCCCGCCAGTCGGCGGCAAACAGCGCGGCATCGGCGCCCAGTGCGCCAACCAGCGTCAATTTGGGAAAATCATGGCCCTTGGCCAGCATCTGGGTGCCGACCAGGATGTCCGCCTCGCCGCCATGAATGCGTTCGAGCATGACCTCCCACTGCTTGCGACTCTTGACCGAATCGCGATCCACGCGCAGCACGCGCGCCTCGGGGAACTGCTCCTGCAGCCAGCCTTCGAGGCGCTGCGTGCCGCGCCCGAAGGGGTGGATGTCCTGGTTGCCGCAGGTCGGGCAGGCCTTCGGTACGCGATGTTCGCAGCCGCAGTGATGGCAGCGCAGCCGCCGGTCGGCCAGATGCAGCACCATGTTGGCGGCGCAACGCGTGCACCGCGACACCCAGCCGCAGGCCGGACAGGCCAGCACCGGCGCGTAGCCACGGCGATTGAGGAAAACCAGACTCTGCTCGCCGCGTGCCAGCCGCTCCTTGATGGCAGCGATCAGCGGCTCGCTGACGCCCTCCTTGAGCACCATCCGGCGCGTATCCAGGACATGGACCGCCGGCAGCCGGGCTTCCGGGTTGGCCCGCTCGCGCAGGGTCAGCAGGCCGTAACGGCCGCCCTGCGCATTGGCCCAGGTCTCCAGCGAGGGCGTCGCCGAGCCGAGCAGGATGGGAATGCCGAGCTGGCGGGCGCGAAAGACGCCAATGTCGCGCGCCGAGTAGCGCATCCCGTCCTGCTGCTTGAACGAGGCGTCGTGCTCCTCGTCGACGACGATCAGGCCGAGGCGCGGTAGCGGTGTGAAAATCGACAGCCGGGTGCCGAGCACGATGCTCGCCTCGCCGCCAAAGGCAGCCCGCCAGTTACGCTCGCGGGCCGCTTCGGCCAGTTCGCTGTGCAACGAAACAACACCGGCTTCCGGAAAACGGGCGCGCACCCGCTCCTCCAGTTGCGGCGTCAGGTTGATTTCAGGGACCAGCAGCAAGACCTGGCGGCCCAGCGCCAGCGCCTGCTCGACCAGACGCAGGTAGACCTCGGTCTTGCCGCTGCCGGTCACGCCATGCAGCAGGTACGCCGAGAAACCGGCAGCCGGATCGATGGCTTCGACGGCCACGGTTTGCTCCGCGGTCAGCGCCGGGCGCCGCCCCGCGGCCGAAATTCCGGCCGGCCGGCCATTGCGGCGGGTCGGCGGATCGATCCGCTTCAGCCCAACCGGCAGAGCCTGCATCACCACTTCGCCGAAGGCAGCCTGATAGTAAGTGCTGGCAAACTCGCAGAGGCCGAAGAAATCGCGGGGCAGCGGCGGCAAGTCGCGCAGGATTTCGCCGGCCGGTTTGAGCTGATCGACAGGCCAGTCGCTACCATCGACCACATCGACGATCACACCCAGCTTCTCGCCACGCCCAAAAGGCACGCGAACACGCAGTCCGACATCGGCAACCGATGCCGTCTCGGCCAGGTAATCGAAAAGCCGGTGCAAGGGTAAATCGAGGGCGACGCGCAAAACTGGCATGGATTGACCGGCCAAAGCCGCTAGTTCTCCAACAAATCGGGCATTTTGCGACCCAAAACCGGCAGTTTTTGAGTTGTCCACAAAAACTGTGGATAACTATGTGGATTTCTTTTTGAGTTTGGCGCCGGGTAACGGTTTGGTAAGGATTCTGTCACTCTGCCGAAATATTGAGCAACACAACTATTCGTTTAAATTCAATGCCTTAAATAAATGCGACCGAGTCAACAGATTTGGCAAATATATTTCTTGCGAGAGGCAAAACTCTGTGCATAAGTCAAGCCCTGCCCCTCGCTTATGGATATTACTTACGTAATACGCGACTGTGCGCATGGACCGTTTCAACCAGCGCGGTCACGCTTTCCGGCGGCGTAAATTGCGAAATGCCGTGGCCGAGGTTGAAAACGTGGCCGGTATTGGCCGGGCCGAAGCTGTCGAGCACCTTTTTGGCTTCGGCGGCGACGATTTCCGGCTGCGCGAACAGCACGTTCGGATCGAGGTTACCCTGCAAGGCCACCTGGTCGCCAACCCGGCGACGGGCTTCGCCAATGTCGATGGTCCAGTCCAGGCCGACCGCGTCGCAGCCGATGGCGGCGATCTTTTCCAGCCACAGGCCGCCGTTCTTGGTGAACACGATGCTCGGGATGCGCTGGCCGTCCTTTTCCTTCTTCAGGCCGGCAACGATGCGCTGCATGTATTGCAGCGAGAATTCCTGATAGGCCGCGTTGGACAGCGAGCCACCCCAGGTGTCGAAGATCATCACCGCCTGGGCGCCGCAGTCGATCTGGGCGTTCAGGTAGCTGATCACCGAATCGGCGGTCACCGACAGGATGCGGTGCAGCAGGTCCGGCCGGTTGTAGAGCATCGCCTTGATGTTGCGGAAATCGCTGGAGCCCTCGCCTTCGACCATGTAGCAGGCCAGCGTGTAGGGGCTGCCGGAGAAGCCGATCAGCGGCACCGAATTGTCCAGCGCCCGGCGGATTTCCGACACGGCGTCCATCACGTAGCCGAGATGCTCGTAGGGGTCCGGCGCGGTCAGATTGTTGATCGCCCATTCCTCGCGCAGCGGGCGCTCGAACTTCGGCCCCTCGCCTTCGGCGAAGTAGAGGCCCAGGCCCATGGCATCCGGCACGGTCAGGATGTCCGAGAACAGGATGGCGGCGTCCAGGTCGTAGCGAGCGAGCGGCTGCAGCGTCACTTCGCAGGCCATGGCCGGCGATTTGCACAGGTTCAGGAAGTTGCCGGCCCGCTTGCGGGTCTCGCAGTACTCGGGCAGGTAGCGCCCGGCCTGGCGCATCAGCCACAGCGGGGTGTACTCGGTCGGCTCCTTCAGCAGGGCGCGCAGGAAGGTATCGTTCTTGGGTCGGCTCACGTCGGACTCCGCCAGAAAATCGGAAAGGCGGAATTATCCGCCTTTCCGGCGCTCAGGTCACTTACGCCAGAAAGCCGGGGTCAGCACGACGAGCAGCGTGAAGATTTCCAGCCGCCCGAGCAGCATCGCGAAAATGCACACCCAAGTCTGAAAATCGCCGAGGATGGCATAGGTCGTCGACGGGCCAACCACGCCGAGACCCGGCCCGGTGTTGTTGACGCTGGCAACGATAGCGGTAAAGGCCGAGATGATGTCCAGCCCGGTAAAGGCCAGGACCAGCGTCAGAGATACGATGCTGACCATGTACATGAAGCCGAACGAGAGCACGGCGAAGAGGACGGACTGCGGCGCTACCTGGCCGCCGATCCGGATGTTGTACACCGCATTGGGGTGCATGGCGCGCAGCAATTCGCGGAAGACCTGCTTGTAGAGCAGCAGGGCCCGCATCATCTTGATGCCGCCGCCGGTCGATCCGGCGCTGGTCGCGAAGCTCGACAGAAAGAGCATCCACAGCGGCGCGAAGATCGGCCACAGCGCAAAATCGACGCTGGCATAGCCGGTCGTCGTAGCGATCGACACGACATTGAAAGCCGCATGGCGCATCGCCGTGTCGAGGTCTGGATAGATGCCATCCTTCCAGATATAGACCGCGACACAGAAGATGCTGAGCAGCGTGACGCCGATAAACCAGCCCGCCTCGGGATCATTGAAATAGGGGCGTATCGAGCGTCCATGCACGGCCAGAAAGAGCGTCCCGAAATTCATGCCGGCAATCAGCATGAAGATGATGGCGACGAATTCGATGATCGGCGAATTGAAATAGCCGAAGCCGGCGTCGTGAGTCGAAAAACCGCCCAGGCCCATTGTCGAGAAGGTATGGCAGACTGCATCGAACCAGGTCATGCCGGCCCAACGGTAGGCCAGCAAGCAGACGAAAGTCACGCCGAAATAGACCAGCCACAAGCCCTTGGCCGTCTCGGCGATGCGTGGCGTCATCTTGGCGTCTTTCATCGGCCCCGGCGTTTCGGCCTTGAACATCTGGCGGCCGCCGATACCGAGCAGGGGCAGGATGGCAATGGCCAGCACGATCAGGCCCATGCCACCGACCCAGACCAGTTCGTGACGCCACAGGTTGATCGACATCGGCAGCGAATCCAGATTGCTCAACACCGTGGCCCCGGTCGTCGTCAGCCCGGAAACCGCTTCGAAATAGGCATCGGTATGGCTGATACCGAGCTGGATCATCAGCGGAATCGCCGCAAAGGCCGGTAGAACCGTCCACACCAGAACAACCATCAGGAAGCCGTCGCGGATGTTCAGCTCGCGCTTGCAGCGGCGATAGCGATACCAAAGGTAGAAGCCGCTCAGCATGGTCAGCGCAAAAGCCTCGTCATAGGCCGTCTGCGCGCCATCGTTGACGACATACGAAAGGATCAGGGGCGCCAGCATGGTCAGGCCAAACAGCATGATGATCATGCCGAGCGCGCGATAAACGGGAGCAAAGCGGGTCACGGCCGGCTCCTCAGAAGAAATGGAAACCGACCTGGAACAGCTTTTCGACTTTCTTGACCAGCTTCTTGCGGGTGCAGAAGACGATCACATGGTCGTCTGCCTTGATCACCGTATCGTGGTGGGCAATGACGACTTCGCCATGGCGGGTGATCGCCGTCCAGTCGTCGGTCTGCCCGACAATCACCGCCTTGTCGAAATTGCGGACGAGCGCCGCCACGGTCACCCCGTGCGGCCAGTCGACTTCGCCGATTTTCCGGCCGACCACCTTCGAGGTTTTCTCGTCGCCGTGCGCGATCAGCTCCAGCGCCTCGGCGGCACCGCGGCGCAGGGAATGGACTTCGGCCACATCGCCCTGGCGGACATGGGCGAGCAAGGTGCCGATCGACACCTGGGCCGGCGAAATGCCGATATCGATCGGCCCCCCCTCGATCATGTCAGCGTAAGCCCGCCGGTTGATCAGGGCGACCACCCGCTTGCAACCCAGGCGCTTGGCCAGGCTGCCGGACATGATGTTGTCCTCGTCGTCGTTGGTCACCGCCAGGAACAGGTCCATCTCGGCGATGTTCTCGCGCTCGAGCAATTCCTCGTCGGTCGCATCGCCGAGCAGGACCAGGGTATTTTCGAGTTCGCTGGCAATCACCTCGGCGCGATCCTTGCGGCCTTCGATCAGCTTGATTTCGTAACGGTGTTCCAGCGACTTGGCCAGCCGCAAACCGATATTGCCACCACCGGCGATCATGATCCGCTCGACCGGCGTCATCATTCGCCGCAACTGGCGCAGCACCAGGCGAATATGCTCGGTGGCGGCAAGCAGGAAGACCTCGTCGCCAGCCTCGATGACCGTATCCCCTTCCGGAAAGACCGGCTGGTCGCGCCGGAAAATCGCCGCGATCCGGGCATCCGTTTCCGGCGGCAGATGTTCGCGCATCTGGTTGATCGGCTTGCCGACCAGCAAACCGCCCTCGTAGGCCCGCACGGCCACCAGGCTGACCCGGTTTTTGGCAAAGCTGAGCACCTGCAGGGCTTCGGGAAACTCGATCAGGCGCCGGATGTAGTCGGTGATGACCTGCTCCGGACAGAGAGCGAAGTCGACCGCGAAATTTTCTTCCGACAACAGCGCCGCATCTTCGAGAAAATCCCGTGAGCGCAGGCGGGCGATGCGGGTCGGCACGTTGAACACGCTATGGGCCAGCTTGCAGGCGACCAGATTGGTCTGGTCGCTCTGGGTCACGGCGATGATCATGTCGGCATCGTCGGCGCCGGCATTGCGCAGCACGCTGGGCGATGCCGCATTGCCGACCACGGTGCGCAGGTCGAGCTTGTCCTGCAATTGCATCAGGCGTGGGCCGTCGTAGTCGACCACCGTGATGTCGTTTTCTTCCGAAACCAGGCCTTCGGCCACGCTGGCACCGACCTGGCCGGCCCCGAGAATGATCACTTTCATACTTCCCCCTAACGCCCGGGTGCTTATTCTTCGCCGCGCTTGCCG
>CAIXSK010000405.1 GCA_903922075.1 uncultured beta proteobacterium
TCGCACACATCGCAGTTGATGCACTCGTCGGTGATGATCAGGGACATAGCTGTCGTTCCTCTCTCGGTTAAGCTGTGGTTTTCGCCCGCAGGCGCTTTTCGACACAAGGTTGCACAAATTTGCTGACATCGCCGCCCAGGCGCGCAATTTCGCGGACCATGGTAGCGGAGATGAACATGTATTGCTCGCCCGGTGTCAGAAACACGGTTTCGACCTCGGGATAGACGCTGCGGTTCATGCCGGCCATCTGGAATTCGTATTCGAAGTCGGACACGGCGCGCAGGCCGCGGACGACGACCTTGGCGCCGCGTTCGTGCACGAAGTCCATGAGCAGCGTGTTGAAGCCGACGATTTCAATATTTTTCAGATCGCCCAGCGACTCGTGTGCCATGGCGACGCGGTCGGCCAGCGGGAAGCGCGGCTGCTTGGACGGGCTTTCGGCGATCGCCAGGATCAGCTTGTCGAACAGCGTGGCGGCCCGGCGCACCAGGTCTTCGTGGCCCCGGGTGATCGGGTCGAAGGTGCCCGGATAGATCGCTACGCGATGGTCGAGTTTTCTCAAGACGTTTGCCGCCGTAACAAGTGAAAGTGGACTTCTCCCGCTTTGCCCTGGCGCACCGTGCGCCAATCGCCAAGCGATTCGATTTCGTGCTCTGCTTCGACGTAGATCGCTGCATCTTCGTTCAATATACCGGGGAGAAACGGCTCCAGCCGGGTAATCCAGCCCTTTTTGTAGGGTGGATCGAGGAAGATCAGGTCGAATTTCGCCTTCGTCGAGGCCAAATATTGTAGCGCATCCGCGCGCACGATCTCTAGCGCGCTCGGTTTATGAAGCAATTCGTGGTTTTCATGCAACGCCGCCAGCACTTTTGGCGACTGCTCGACCATGACCACCCGGGCCGCGCCGCGCGAGGCCGCTTCGAAGCCGAGAGCGCCGCTGCCGGCAAAGAGGTCGAGGCAATGCCAGCCGTCGAGATCCTGGCCCAGCCAGTTGAACAGCGTCTCGCGAACGCGGTCCGGTGTCGGGCGCAGGCCTTCGCTGTCGGGGAATTTGAGGACGCGCCGGCGGAACTCGCCGCCGACGATGCGCACTGAGTTCAATCTGCTGCCACCGTGACCGTGACCAGATTGTTCGGGACCACGCGGCGGGCAAAGGCCGCCTTGATCTGCTCGGCGCTGACGGCCTGCACCTTGGCCTGATAGTGGTCGAGGTAGTCGAGCGGCAGGCCGTAGAAGGCGATGTTGGCGACGTTGTCGAGGATCTTCTTGTTGCTGTCCAGGCGCAGCGGGAAGCTGCCGGTCAGGTTGGCCTTGGCAGCGGCCAGCTCGTCCTCGCTCGGGCCGTCCTTGAGGAAGCCGTCGAGCACCTCGCGCGCTACCTTGACCGCGTCCTTGGCTTGCGAGCGCTTGGTCTGCAGGCCGATCTGGAAGGGGCCGGTGTGCCGCATCGGGGCGAAGTAGCTGTAGACGCTGTAGGCATAGCCGCGCTGGTCGCGGACTTCCTTCATCAGGCGCGAGACGAAGCCGCCGCCGCCCAGCGTGTAGTTGCCGACGAGCAGCGGGAAGAAATCCGGATTGCCGCGCTCGATGGCCGGCAGGCCGATGTAGACGTGGGCCTGGCTGGCCGGATGGGCGAGCGCGATGGTGTTGCCGGCGGCCAGCTCGGGGGCGGCCGGCAGCGTTGCGGCCACGCCCTTGGGCAGGTCGGCGGCAATGGCTTCGGCGATTTTCTCGGCTTCGCCGCGCGACAGGTCGCCGACCAGCGTGATGCTGGCGTTGGCGGCCACGTAGTAGCGGGCGTGGAAGGCGGCCAGATCGTCGCGGTTCAGCGCGGCGACCGATTCCGGCGTGGCCTGCCGGCCGTAGGGATGGTTCGGGTACATGGCGGCCCAGAAAGCCTTGCCGGCAATGCTGTCGGGGCGGGTCATCGCTTCCTTGAGGCCGGCAATGGTGCGCGCCTTTTCGCGCTCGAAGATGGCGGCGTCGAACAGCGGCTGGTGCAGCACGGCCTTCAGGATGGCCAGCGCCGGCTCGCGCTTGTCCTTGGCCGACAGCGTGCGCAGGGCGACGCTGGCGCGGTCGGTGTCGGCACCGCCGCCGAGATTGGCGCCGATGTCGGCTAATTGCTCGGCGATGGCGGTTTCGTCCAGCTTGCCGGCGCCGTTGTCGAGAGTGGCCCGGGTCAGTGCGGCGAGGCCGGACTTGCCTTGCGGATCGAACATCGAGCCGGCGGCGAAATCGACCTGGATGTCGAGCATCGGCAGGACGCGGCTTTCGACAAAATAGACGCGGGCGCCGGACGGCGATACCCAGTGCTCGATCTTGACGCCGGCCAGGGCGCTGTGGGCGAAAAACAGGGCAAATGCTACGGTCAATAGTCTTTTCATGCCAAAAACTCCGAAAGGCGGGGTAGCCAGGCGAGCAGGGCCAGGCCGGCGGCGACGGCAGTGGCGGCAAGGGCCCAGGACTGGCGTTGGGTGCGGCGGCGCAGGGTGTCGAGTTGTGTGACGAGCTGGGCGTTCTGTTCGCTCAGCGCCTGGATCAGTTCGCCGGAGGCGAGCATCTGGGCGCGCAGTTCGCGCTGGCCGGCCACCAGCGCCGCCAGCCGACCAGAAAAATCGGTGTCATGCGCGGCAACGGCGTCCCCGGGCGAGGCTTCCTCGGTGCTGTCGTCCGCCTTGCGGCCGATGTTCTTCCACAGTTTTCTGGCGCCGTCGGCGATGACCGGCGCCTTGCCGATCACGTCGCTCCACGGCACGTTGCTCAGGATGGTCTTCCACGGCAGGGGCATGGCGGCGATCTCAGTGGCGGCCGGGGGCGGCGGGGCGGCGCGGCTTGCCGTCGAGCGGCTGCGGGTCGAGGACGCCGATGGTCAGTGCGTCGTCGTTGAAAAACTTTTTGGCCACGGCCTGGACGTCGGCGGCGCTGACCTTCTGCAGCTTGTCGAGCATGCGGTCGAGCTTCTGGTAAGGCAGGCCGACCGCTTCGATCTGGCCGATTTCCATGGCCTGGCCGAACATCGAGTCGAGCTTGTAAACCTCGCTGGCCAATAGTTGCGCCTTGGCCCGCTTCAGTTCGGCGGCGCTGACGCCGGTCTGCTGAACGCGGGCGATCTCGGCGCGCAACGCGCCTTCGAGGTCGGCCACGGTCTTTCCTTCGGAAGGGCTGCCGTGCAGGTAGAGCATGCCCGGGCCGCGCGCCGTATTGTCGTAGTCGATGCCGGCCGACAGCGCGACCTTGTCCTCGCGCACCAGCTTCTTGTTGAAGCGGGCGGCATCGTGGCCGTCGAGGATGGCGGCGAGCATCTGCAGCGCGTAAGGATCGCTGTCCTGGTCGATGTCGCGCAGGATCGGCGCCTTGTAGCCCATGATCAGCACCGGCAACTCGGCCGGTGCCTTGACGTTGACCCGGCGCGTGCCTTCCTGGGCCGGTTCGATCTGCTGCTTGCGGGGCGGCAGGGCGCGCCCTTCGAGCGGCCCGTAGTATTTCTCGGCCAGCGCGAAGACGGCCTTGTGGTCGACGTCGCCGGTGATCACGACGTAGGCGTTGTTGGGCACGTACCAGGTGTCGTACCACGCCTTGGCGTCGGCTGCGGTCATCGTTTCGAGGTCGTTCATCCAGCCGATGATCGGCCGGCGATAGGGGTGGGCCTGGAAGGCGACAGCGTTCATCTGCTCGAACAGCTTGGCCTGCGGATTGTCGTCGGTGCGCATCCGGCGCTCTTCCATGACGACCTTGATTTCCTGCTCGAATTCCTTGGCGTCTACGTTCAGGTGGCGCATGCGGTCGGCTTCGAGCTGCATGACGTCTTCCAGTTTTTCCGTCGGCACCTGCTGGAAGTAGGCGGTGTAGTCGCGGCTGGTGAAGGCGTTGTCGCGCCCGCCGGCTGCGGCGACGCGCTTGTTGAACTCGCCCGGGCCGACGCTCGGCGTGCCCTTGAACATCATGTGCTCCAGCACATGGGCGACGCCCGAGGCGCCATCGACCTCGTCGGTGCTGCCGATCCGGTACCAGA
>CAIXSK010000406.1 GCA_903922075.1 uncultured beta proteobacterium
GGGCAGGTGTTGCGCGGCGGCGGCGACCAGCGCATCGGGCACCCTCGCCGGCTGGCCGGCCCGGCGGCAGGCTTGCAGCACCAGGCGGGAAACGCCGGCGGCGGACAGTTGGCCGGCCAGGCGGGCCAGCGCGTCGGCATCGAGCAGATCGGTATCGACGGTGCAGCGGACTTCATGGTCGACGCCCGCCGCCAGCAGCCGGGCCAGGGATTCCCGGGCTGCCTGGCCGCCGGCGCCGGTAATCCGGCGGTAATCCTCGAACGGCCCCTTGACGTCGAAGCCGACCCAGTCGAGCAGCGGCAGCGTGGCTGCCAGGCGATCCGGGTAAATGCCGGCGGTATGGAGCGCGCTTGCGAAGCCGAGCGCCCTGACCGCCTGGAGGGCGCTGCCGAGACCGCGTTGGAGCAGCGGCTCGCCGCCGCTGAAGACGACGCCGTCGAGCAGGCCGCGCCGGGTTTCCAGCCAGCCGAGCAGCTCGCTCCACGAGCGCTCGCCGCCCTGCGGGGAATGCAGGTGCGGGTTGTGGCAATAGCCGCAGCGCCATGGGCAGCCCTGGCAGAAAACCACGGCCGCCAGGCGACCGGGGAAGTCGATGGTGGTGAACGGCACAAGACCACCCACCATCAAGCCGCCCACCGCCAGTTCGGCGTCACGCATGGGCCGCCGGCGCCGGTTCGGCGAAATGGCAGCGCTCGCGGTGCTCGGCCTGCTTGCCGGGGTTGAACTCGGATACCGGGCGGTGATAGCCCATGACGCGGGTCCACACTTCGCAGCGCTGGCGTTGGTGATCCTGGATCGGTTGCGGGATGGCGTTGTTCGACATGGCGATTCCTTTCGTGGTGATTGAAGTGACTCAGTGCGCCGGCCCGCGACGGGCGAGGATTTCCTCGTCGCACTTCGGGCAGAACTCGTGCTCGCCGGCCAGGTAGCCGTGTTTCGGGCAGATCGAGAAGGTCGGCGTGATCGTGATGTAAGGCAGGCGGAAGCGCGACAGCGCGGTGCGCACCAGTTGCCGGCAGGCCGCCGGGCTGGAAATGCGTTCGCGCATGTAGAGGTGCAGCACGGTGCCGCCGGTGTAGCGGGTCTGCAGGTCGTCCTGCCGGGTCAGCGCCTCGAAGGGGTCGTCGGTGAAGCCGACCGGCAGTTGCGACGAATTGGTGTAGTACGGCTGCTCCGCCGTGCCGGCCTGCAGGATGCCGGGCCAGCGCTTCCTGTCCTCCTTGGCGAAACGGTAGGTGGTGCCTTCGGCCGGCGTCGCCTCCAGGTTGTAGAGATTGCCGGTTGCCTCCTGGTAGTCGCGCATCTTCTCGCGCAGGCGGTCGAGCAGGCGCAGCGCCAGCGCGTGGCCTTCCGGGCTGGCGATGTCGGCGGCGCCGGCGGTGAAGTTGCGCAGCATCTCGTTGATGCCGTTAACGCCGATGGTCGAGAAATGGTTGCGCAAGGTGCCGAGGTAGCGCCGGGTGTAGGGAAA
The DNA here is from genome assembly GCA_903922075.1 of uncultured beta proteobacterium. Classification (GTDB taxonomy): domain Bacteria; phylum Pseudomonadota; class Gammaproteobacteria; order Burkholderiales; family Rhodocyclaceae; genus Azonexus. Next base: position 1,472 of record CAIXSK010000406.1, read on the forward strand.
GAGCCCGTCGTCCATCAGCCGTTGGACAACCTTGCGCTTGAGTTCCAGGCTGTCGCGCGCCATGTCGGCCAGCCGGTCGACCCGGGCCATCAGGGCGGCCTCGTCGCCGGCATGCAGATGCCCGAGGCGGGCGCAGTTGATGGTGACGACGCCGATCGAGCCGGTCTGCTCGGCCGAGCCGAACAGGCCGTTGCCGCGCTTCAACAGTTCGCGCAGGTCGAGCTGCAGGCGGCAGCACATCGAGCGCACGTGGTTGGGCCGCATGTCCGAGTTGAGGAAGTTCTGGAAATACGGCAGGCCGTACTTGGCGGTCATCGCGAACAGGCGCTCGGCGTTGGCCGATTCCCACGGGAAATCCTCGGTGATGTTGTAGGTCGGGATCGGGAAGGTGAAGGCCCTGCCCCGCCGGTCGCCGGCGCTCATCACTTCGATGTAGGCGCGGTTGATCAGGTCCATCTCGGCCTGCAGCTCGCCGTAGGCGAAGGGCATCTCGACGCCGCCGATGACCGGCACCTGTTCGCGCAGGTCTTCCGGGCAGACCCAGTCGAAGGTCAGGTTGGTGAAGGGCGTTTGCGTGCCCCAGCGCGACGGCACGTTGAGGTTGTAGATGAACTCCTGCATGCCCTGGCGCACCGCTTCGTAGGACAGGCCGTCCTTCCTGACGAAGGGCGCCAGATAGGTGTCGAAGGAACTGAAGGCCTGGGCGCCGGCCCATTCGTTCTGCAGGGTGCCGAGGAAATTGACCATCTGGCCCAGCGCGCTGGAGAAGTGCTTGGGCGGATCGGCCTCGGGCTTGCCGGGTACGCCGTTGAAGCCTTCGAACAGCACCTGGCGCAAGGACCAGCCGGCGCAGTAGCCGCAAAGCATGTCGAGATCGTGGATGTGAATGTCGGCGTCGCGGTGCGCCTGGCCGATTTCTGGCGGGTAGACGTGCGACAGCCAGTAATTGGCGATGACCTTGCCGGAAACGTTGAGGATCAGCCCGCCCAGCGAATAACCCTGGTTGGCGTTGGCGCGCACGCGCCAGTCGGCACGGTCGACGTACTCGTCGATGGCGGTGGCGACATCGACCAGCGTCTTGCGATCCTCGCGCAGTCGGCGGTGCTGGTCGCGGTAGGCGACATAGGCGCGGAAGGTGGCCAGGTGATTGGCGTCGACCAGGGTCTGCTCGACGATGTCCTGCACCTGTTCGATGGTCGGCGCCGAACTGCCGTAGCGGTGACGGACGAACTTGAGGACGCGGGCCGTCAGCAGCCGCGCCTCGTCGGCGTCGAACTCGCCGCTGGCGGCACCGGCGCGGGCCAAGGCAGAAGCGATGCGCTCGGCCTCGAACGGCACGTCGACGCCGTCGCGGCGGACGATGCGAGTCGGCAAGGCGGGCGCGGCGGTGGTGGCGGATTTCAAATTTGGCTCAAATTTCGGGCCGACCGTAGCATTTGGCTGCGGCGCGGCGGATGCTTGGCCCGCGTCTTCAAAACCTAGCGTGTTCATTGGCAGGCCTCGCATTCCGGATTATCGATGCTGCAAAATTTCGGCTCATCGGTCGTCACCGCATCGTCCCTGCCCCCGGCCTTCTCCGCCTGGCTGGCGCCCAGCGTGCGCAGGTAGTAGGTCGTCTTCAGGCCGCGCAGCCAGGCCAGCTTGTAGATTTCGTCGAGCTTCTTGCCCGAGGGCAGCGCCAGGTAGAGGTTCAGCGACTGGGCCTGGTCGATCCATTTCTGGCGACGGGCAGCCGCTTCGATCAGCCACACCGGGTCGATCTCGAAGGCGGTGGCATAGCGGGCCTTCAGTTCGTCCGGCACGCGCTCGATGCGGGCCAGCGAACCGTCGAAATACTTGAGGTCGGCGACCATCACTTCGTCCCACA
>CAIXSK010000407.1 GCA_903922075.1 uncultured beta proteobacterium
AGGTGGTCCATGACGCGACCCGGTGTGCCGACGATGACGTGGGCACCGCGCGACAGCTGCTTCAACTGGATGGTGTAGCTCTGGCCGCCGTAGATCGGCAGCACATGAAAGCCGGGCAGGTTCTTGGCGTAGCTTTGCAGCGCCTCGGCGACCTGGATGGCCAGCTCGCGCGTCGGCGTCAGGATCAGGGCCTGCGGCTTGGTCAGCTTGACGTCGATCTGTTCCATCAGCGGCAGGGCAAAGGCGGCGGTCTTGCCGGTGCCGGTCTGGGCCATGCCGATCAGGTCATGACCTTCGAGCAGGACCGGGATGCACTGGGCCTGAATCGGTGACGGGGTTTCGTAGCCGATCTGGGTAAGGGTTTGCAGGAGTGTGTCGCTTAAACCGAGATCGGCAAAGCTTTCGACGGAGGTCGACATGTTGGTGTTTCCTTTCCTCGTCGCCCTTGACGTTGTTCTAACTGGCGACGGATTGGCCCGACGGTCGGGCGGCCTGAGTTCCCCGACGCAGCCATGCCGGGGGCGAATCAATGGGGTGAACCAGCAAACGAAACCTAACTGAACCGGGGGCTGCTCGGAAATACTGCGGGCGAAGCATCAACGCATTGATCTTTAAAGTATAACTTATTTGCAGCTCCTTGGAAATCAAAGCTTTCAAGGTTTGCATCCGGCGCTTAACAAGAGCAAAATTGTCAATAATTCCAACAATAACTTGGCGGCTCCGGCCCGACGACAGGGAGAACTGAAATCAAGCTTGGCGAATGGCTCCGTTCTCGAGGGGTTCCGGTGAATCCGGGCAAGCTCAAGTTCCGCCTGTGGGCGCTGGCGTTGCTGCCGATGGCATCTGTGCCGGTGTTGCTGGCAATTCTTTTGTTTATTGGCGACGCTTTTTTCGATCGCCTGTTGTTGCAAAAGGTCGAAAACGATCTGGCGGTCGCCAACAGCCATCTGCAGCATCTGCAAAACGAGATATCGGCGGCAACATTGTCCGTCGCCAAGTCCCGCCGGATACGGGAATTCACGCTGCAGCCCGGTGGCGTTTTGAGCGAGGTGCTGGCTTCGCGAGAAGAAAATCTGGATTTCGATTTGCTCGCGGTCGTCGATGCTGACGGGAACGTCATCGGCACCAGCGAGGAGGTGACTGCGGGTGGGGCTTATACCCAGTTGGGGGTGCTTCGCGAGGCCTTGCGGACAGGCAAGGAGACTTCCGGGCTTGAGGTCGTATCCAGGGAATACCTGATGAAGCTGCATTCCTCTCTGGCCGACAGGGCGCTGGTGAAACTCGTCGATACCCCTTTGGCGGCGCCGAAGGCAGCGCGGGAGGAGGGGCGTGGCTTGATGATCCTGGCCGCGGCGCCGATGGTCGATGCGGGCGGCCAGATCATGGCTTATGTGCTTGGCGGCGTGCTGCTCAATCACCGTACCGGCTATGTCGACTACGTGCGGGAAATCGTCTCGGGCGGTGGCTTGCGGCAGATGGGGGTCGAGGGGACGGTGACGCTGTTCCTTGATGATGTCCGCGTCGAGACCACGGTTCTGGATGGCAAGGGCGAGCGGGCGATTGGTACCCGCGTGTCGCAGACGGTCAAGGAAAGCGTGCTGGATCGGGGCGAAACCTGGTTGCAACGGGCGTTTGTGGTCAATCATTGGGCAGTGACTGCCTATCGGCCACTGCTCGATTACCAGGGCGAGCGGGTCGGCATGACCTACGTCGGTATTCCGGAGGAGCCTTTTTCGACTTTTCGCTGGCAGGCACTCGGCTTGACTGCACTGTTGATAGCGCTTTCAGGGGGTTTCGCGGCCTGGGTTTCGATGCGTCTGGCAGGAAGCATTCTGCGGCCGATGGGGCGTCTTGAGACCGCGATGCGTGCTGTGGGCAAGGGCGATATGTCGGCGCGGGTTGGCGCGATGCCCGGCGACAACGAGTTGGTCCGCCTCGGCCGTCTGTTCGATCGCCTGCTGGGCACCATCGACCGACAGACCGAGGACCTGCGTCGCTGGGGTGCCGAGCTGGATCAAAAAGTCGAGAGGCGTACCGAAGAACTGGCCAAGGCCAACGAAGCCCTGGTGGTCGCCAGGGATGAGGCCGACCGGGCGAACCAGGCGAAGAGCGCTTTCCTGGCCAATATGAGTCATGAGATACGGACGCCGATGAATGCCATCCTCGGCCTGGCTCATCTGCTCGGCAAGGAGTTGCATGCAGCGCATCAGCGGGAGCGGCTGGGCAAGATCAGCGATGCTGCCTTGCATCTCCTGGCGGTCATCAACGACATCCTTGATGTTTCCAAGATCGATGCCGGCAAGTTGCAGCTGGAAAATGCGCCGTTCAGTATCGAGCAGGTGTTCGATTCGGTGTGCGGCATGGCGGCCGAGCGTTCGTACGCCAAGGGGGTCGAACTGGTGCGCGACATGGCGCCGGAACTGGCGGTGACTTTCGAAGGCGATGCCTTGCGCTTGGGGCAGATACTGCTTAATTACGTGGGCAACGCGATCAAATTTACCGAATCCGGGGCGATCGTCCTCCGGGCCTATGTCGTTCGGGATGGTGGCGGGCGCAAACTGGTCCGTTTCGAGGTCAGGGATAGCGGCATCGGCATTGCGCCCGAGGTGATTCCTCGTTTGTTCTCTGCCTTCGAGCAGGCCGACAGTTCGACGACGCGCAAATATGGTGGCACCGGGCTGGGGCTGACGATCAGCCGCCGTCTGGCGGAGATGATGGGCGGCGAAGTCGGGGTCGAGAGCGAGCCGGGCAAGGGGAGTACGTTCTGGTTCACCGCCTGGCTGGGGTGCAGCGGAGAGCCTGAACTGGTGCGGCCGGGGCTGGCCAGCCTGAAAAACTGGCGGGTGCTGGTCGTCGATGATTGCCTGGAGGCGCGGCAGGTGCTGGTCGACATGCTGGAGCAGCAGGGGATGCGGCCCGATGACGCGGATTGTGGCGAAACGGCGCTCGGCATGGTCGAGCGTGCGGACGGTCTTGGCGACCCTTATCGGATCGTTCTGCTCGACTGGCGCATGCCGGGTCTGGACGGGATGCAGACCGCAGCGCTGCTGTCGTCGATGGCGCTTCGGCATCGGCCGCATTACACGCTGGTCACGGCGTACGACAGTGAGTTGTCGAGCGATCTTTGCCGGAGCACGGGGTTCGACAATATGCTGGCCAAACCTGTTTCACCGTCGACCTTGTCCGAGGCGATGCTTGCTTTGGTCGGCCGCCAGACTTTGCCCGCGAACCTCGATATCGGCGAACTCGATCGCCGACTGATCGACGAACATGGCGGTCAGCGCGTCCTCCTCGCCGAAGACAACGAAATCAACCGCGAGGTGGCGACCGAGTTGCTGACCAGCGCGGGCTTGCTGGTGGATACGGCGGAGGATGGTGAGCAGGCGTTGGTGCAGCTACGCACCAATCGTTATGAACTGATCTTGATGGATGTCCAGATGCCCGTCATGGATGGCCTTGAGGCAACGCGCCGGATACGGGCGATGCCGGGGTACGAGGATTTGCCGATCCTGGCCCTGACGGCCAATGCTTATGACGACGATGTGTCCGAGTGTGTGGCGGCAGGGATGAATGCCCACGTGGCCAAGCCGGTCGATCCGGATGTGCTGTTCCGGGCGTTGCTGGATTGGCTGCCCAAGCGATGAGTCGGGCGTGAGCCTCAGCGGGCTGGTTTTTCCGAAAGCAGCGTGGCGAGTTCGCCGGCACTGAATCCGGCGGCGCGGCGGGCGGCTTCGTTCATCGGCGCTTGCGGCCACGGGGCGCGGAATTCACCGAGCAGGCGACGGTAGGTCGCTTCCGGTTCGAGGCTGCGTTCGGCGCACAGATAGCGAAACCAGTGGTCGCCGAGGCCGACGTGGCCGATTTCGTCACGCAGGATGATGTCCAGGGCGCGGGCGCTTTCGTGGTCGCCGGCCGCTTCCAGCTTTTTCTGAATCGGCGGCGTGGCGTCCAGGCCACGCGCTTCGAGCAGGCGCGGGACCAGCGCCATGCGGACGAGAACGTCGTGTTCGGTTTTTTCGGCCATATCCCACAGGCTGGCGTGGGCCGGGAAGTCGCCGTAGTCGTAGCCGAGCGCCTGCAGACGTTGGCGCAGCAGCTGGAAGTGTTCGGCTTCCTCGACGGCAACGGCGATCCAGTCGGCGTAGTACGGCCGGGGCAGGCCGCGGAAACGGGCGGCGTGGTCGAGCGCCAGGTTGATGGCGGTGAATTCGATGTGCACGATGGCATGCAGCAGGCGGGCGCGGCCTTCCGGGGTTTGCGGATTGCGCTGCAAGACCTGTTTGTGCGGGACCAGCGCCGGTTTGGCCGGGCGGCCGCAGCTCAGCGTGAGCGGGGTCGTCTCCTGCCAATCAAGCAGACCGGCCTGCCAGTCGGCGGCCAATGCTACGGTCAGGCCGATTTTTTGGCTAATTTCGGAATTTGCCAGCGCCTCGGCCAGGCGCAGAAACAGCGATGCGGTCATGGGGCGGGATTGGTGTAGCGCAGGTGGATGGCGTCGATTTCGCGGAGAAGTTCAGCCGGCATCGGCGTCAGCGTGGCCGGCAGCGCTTCCTGCAATTGCGCCAGCGATGAGGCGCCGATGATGGTGCTGGCAGCGAACCAGCGCGAGCGGACGAAGCCGAGAGCCAGTTGCAGCGGTGTTAGGCCATGTTTGGTGGCCAGTTCGGCGTAGGCCTGGGTGGCCGGCACGACGTTCGGCTTGGTATAGCGCTGGCCGAAATTGGGCCATTGGTTCAAGCGCCCTGCCGCCTTCGGATCGGTCAGGTATTTGCCGGTGAGATGGCCGAAGGCGAGCGGCGAGTAGGCAAGCAGGCCGATCTCCTCGCGATGGCAGACTTCGGCCAGGCCCGTTTCGAAAGTGCGATTGAGCAGGCTGTAGGCATTTTGCGTCGAGACGATGCGCGGCAAGCCGAGTTCCTCGGCCAGCCGGGTAAATTGCATGATGCCCCACGGGTGCTCGTTGGATACGCCGATGTGGCGGACCTTGCCTTCGCGGACCAGCTCGCCGAGCGCGGCAAGCTGCTCGCGGATAGGGGTGCAGTCCTTGTCATTGGCCGGATCGAATTGCCACTGGCCGAACATCGGCTGGTTGCGCTCGGGCCAGTGCAGTTGATAGAGGTCGATGTAGTCCGTCTGCAGCCGCTGCAGCGATCCCTCGACGGCAGCGCGGATGTTGGCGCGGTCCATCGCCGGTGGGCCGTTGCGGATCCAGTTCAGATTGCGGCTCGGACCGGCGACTTTGGTGGCGAGCAGGATCTTGTCGCGTGGCTGGCGCTTCAGCCAGCGCCCGACGATGCTTTCCGATGCCCCGCAAGTCTCACGGCGGGGCGGGACGGCGTACATCTCGGCGGTGTCGAAGAAATTGATGCCGTGCGCCAAAGCCAGATCGAGTTGGGCATGGGCATCGGCTTCGGCGGTCTGCTCGCCGAAGGTCATCGTACCCAGGCAGATCTCGGGCACCATCAAATTACTGCGGCCGAGCGGGCGTATCTTGAACGCGGACATGGTCAGGCTCCGGTGAGTGACGGGAAATCAGGGGCGAGCGCAGAGAACGCCGTAAATCAGCACATGGCGTTCGCGAAACGGGTCGTAGCCGGCGGGCACGATGGCCAGCCGGTGTTCCTCGGGGGGCGGGCAGTGCATTTCAACCCAGGCCAGCGCGGCGGCCCGGGCCTCGTCGAAGCTGTCGAAAAGCCCCTGGAGTTCCGGGGAACGCACAGGAAGGAAGGTGCCTGAACGTCTGTCCAGCAGGCGATCGGTGTCGAGCATCTGCACCGCGTAGCCGGCCGGCGGTCGCGGCAGTGGCAGGGTGGCGATATCGAAGCAATCGCCGAATGAATCGTCGGCAAGGAGGCGGTTGTCCATGCCGATATTTTAGCGGCAAGAACGACGTTCAATGCCGAGCGCACAGTGAGGGTCTTGGCATGGCGTGTTAGAATTACAGTCTGTAACAATAACTTCATGGAACTGTCATGTTCGGTCGTTTGATGCCCAAAGAGGGCAAGTATTTCGATCTCTTCAACGCCCATGCGGAGTTGATCGCGCAAGGCGGAAAGGCGCTGACCAATCTGATTGCCGCGCTGGTCGATCAACCCGAGCAGGCCGAGCGCTATGCCGAGGAAATCGATAACCTCGAACGCAAGGCCGACGCGATTACCCACGATACGCTTTCCCAGCTGCACACCTCCTTCATCACCCCGTTCGATCGCGATGAAATCCATCAGCTGATCAATGGCATGGATGACATCCTCGACATCATGCAGGACGTCGCCGAATCGATGTCGCTTTACGACATCCACCGCGTCCCGCAGGATGCCAAAACGATGGCAGTCATTACCGAAAACTGCTGCCTCTGCGTCCAATCGGTGGTCAAGCTGCTGCACAGCATGGACAACGCCCCGGCGATCCTCAAGCTATGCCATGAAATCGACGAACTGGAGTCGGAGGCGGATCGTTCCCTGCGCGGATCGATGTCCAAGATATTCCGTGAAGAGTCGGATGCCCGCGAAGTAATCAAGCTCAAGGAAATGTACGAATTGCTGGAATCGGTGACCGACCGTTGCAAGGACGTGGCCGGTACGGTCGAAGCCATCGTTCTCGAAAACTCCTGAGTCGGGCGCGGGTATGGATACCCTTCACATCAGTCTCTGGGTCGTCGTGACTCTGGTCGGAGTCGCCTTGCTGTTCGATTTCATGAACGGCTTTCACGATGCAGCCAATTCGATCGCCACCATCGTCTCGACCCGTGTGCTCAAGCCGCATCAGGCGGTGGTCTGGGCGGCGGCTTTCAACTTTCTGGCCTATTTCCTGTTCCAATTGAAGGTTGCCTCGACCATCGGCAAGGGCACTATCGATCCATCGATTGTTGACCATTACGTCGTCTTCGGCGCACTGATCGGCGCCATCATCTGGAACATTGTCACCTGGTATTACGGCATACCCTCATCATCGTCGCATGCGCTGGTCGGTGGCTTGGTTGGCGCCGCAATCGCCAAGGCCGGGATCGGTGGCTTGATTTCGGCCGGTGTCCTGAAGATTGTCGCCTTCATCTTCGTCGCGCCGTTTCTCGGCTTCATGATCGGTGGCGCCCTGATGGTGATTGTCTCGTGGATTTGTCGAAACATGGCGCCGCGCAAGGTGGACAAGCACTTCCGGCGTTTCCAGCTGCTTTCGGCTGCGGCCTATAGTCTGGGTCATGGCGGCAACGATGCTCAAAAAACGGTTGGCATCATCTGGATGCTGTTGATTGCAGCAGGCGTCTCCAGGTCCACCGATGCAATCCCCGGCTGGGTCGTCTTGTCGTGTTATACGGCCATGGGCCTCGGCACCATGTTTGGTGGCTGGCGCATCGTCAAAACAATGGGCAATCGCATCACCAAGCTCAATCAGGCGCGAGGTTTTTGTGCCAATAGCGGCGGCGCCATCACGCTGTTTCTGGCGACTGCATTTGGTATTCCCGTGTCCACGACCCACACCATCACTGGGGCCATCGCCGGTGTCGGTTCGACGCGCGGCGCACGCCGGGTCCGCTGGGGAGTTGCAGGGGGGATCGTCTGGGCCTGGATTCTGACTATCCCGTGCAGCGCTGCCATGGCTGCAGTGGCTTGGTATCTCGGGACGCTTATCCTCTGATCCGGAAGATTATTGTCTTTGTAATTCTGCTGGCGGCGCTGGCGGAACTCGTCAGGCGCTTCCCGTTTCTCTGGGAGCTGGCAGTGGCTGGTGTAATTGGCGGTGTCTACTGGATATTTTTTCGGACCCCGTCGGAGTCCGGTTAGGCGGGGATATCCGGAACCAGCATCGCCTCCAGTTGCAGGATGCGATCCTTCAACAGCAGTTTTCTCTTTTTCAATCGCCGAATCAATAGATCATCTGGTGGCGGATTGTCAATCAGGTGACTGATGACCAGGTCCAGGTCGCGATGCTCCACCTGAAGCTCGTGTAGTTGAGACTGGATATTGCTGATCTCTGCCTCGTTGGGCGGATGGATGGACATTGCCGGCTCCTGGTGCCTTCAGTTGTTTTGCTAGAATACCCCGAAGCGGACATCGGAGGTCTGGAAATGCAGCATCACGTTATCGTCTCATTCGGCAGGGACAGCGAATTCGAGTTCAAGATGGCCGGCGGCGCATCGGTTGAAGATGCGCGCAAGTGGTTTGATCATGAATTCAATGTTCTTGGGTGCAGCGTCCTGACCCCGACCGGAAAAATTCTCGCGGTTGACCGCATTCTCAGCGTTGCCAAATATGCCGGCGCTTCCCGCTTCCGCGAACAGCAGACCTGGGCCGAGCAGTTCGCCAAGTACACCGTTGCCTTGCTTGGACGAGACCTGATTCGCGTAGACGTCGAGCACTACCGTATCGGCTATTGATGAACAAGGCGTTCGTTAAAGAAAGCGACGGTGACGATGAGGAAGAACTCCAGCCTGCGCTGAAGCTTCCTGCTGGAACGCGCAATTACATTACACCCGGTGGTCATGCTCGCCTGAAAAGTGAGTTGGAGCATCTGGTCAAGCGCGAAAGACCCCACGTCGTTGAGATTGTCGCCTGGGCGGCCTCGAACGGAGACCGCTCCGAAAATGGCGACTATATATATGGCAAGCGTCGCCTGCGCGAAATTGATCGTCGCATTCGCTTTCTTACCAAGCGACTGGATATTGCGGAAATTGTTGATCCTCTGCGCCAGGGTGAGAACGATCAGATTTTCTTCGGGGCACGGGTCACGGTCGCCGACGCCGACGGTGTCGAAAACACTTATACGATTGTCGGCGTTGACGAGGCTGACGTCTCAAAAGGCAGAATTAGCTGGATATCGCCATTGGCTCGGGCGCTGATCAAGGCTCGTGAAGGTGATTCGATTCGCTTCCAAAGCCCTGTCGGAATTCGGGAAATTGATATTCTCGAAGTGCGCTACGAAACGATTCTTCTGGATTGATTGCGGAAGAGTTTGAGATATTTTCCGTAGGGTGTTGACGACTGGTTTTGAATCTATATAATGCGCAGCTCTCCTGCGGTGCCGGGCGTTTTCGGCGGAGTGGGGGGGTTAAGC
>CAIXSK010000408.1 GCA_903922075.1 uncultured beta proteobacterium
CCCGTACTTCTTCAGCTTGTCGTACAGCGTCGTCCGCGCCACTTTCAGCGCTTCGCTGGTGCGCGCGATGTTGCCGTCCTGCAGCGTGAATTCGCGGGTGATCAGCAGGCGTTCGTAGTTGTCGACGGCTTCGGTCAGCGACTGCGGGGCGTTGTTGGCGCTGGCGACGGCGTCGAGGCCGATGCCCAGGGCGTGGCAGTCGGCGGCGTTGCGCAGTTCGCGGATGTTGCCCGGCCAGTCCTGAGCCATCAGGCGGCGCAGGCATTCCGAGGTCAGCGGCGGTGGCGGGCGGTTGTAGCGCTTGGCGGCCTGGAGCAGGAATTCGTCGTAGAGGGCCGGGATGTCCTCGCGCCGTTCGCGCAGCGCCGGCAGTTCGATGCGCACGACGTTGAGGCGGTAATAGAGGTCGGCGCGGAACTTGCCCTGCTCGGCGAGCAGCTTGAGGTCGTCCTTGGTGGCGGCGATGACCCGGCACGACACGGGAATCTGCTGGTTGGAGCCGAGCCGTTCGATGACCCGTTCCTGCAGCACGCGCAGCAGCTTGATCTGCATGTTCATCGGCATCGATTCGACTTCGTCGAGGAAGAGCGTGCCGCCGCTGGCGTATTCGATCTTGCCGATGCGCCGCTTCTGGGCGCCGGTGAAGGCGCCCGGCTCGTGGCCGAAGAGTTCGCTGTCGAGCAGGTTGTCGGCCATGCCGCCGCAGTTGAGGGCGACGTAGTTTTCCTGGCCGGGGTGCGACAGGTCGTGCAGGCAGCGGGCGACCATTTCCTTGCCAGTGCCGGTTTCGCCGAAGATCAGCACGTCGACGGCGGCGCCGGCGACGTCGAGGATCAGCTGGCGGACCTTGGCCATCTGCGGCGAACGGCCGATCAGCCGGGATTCGATGTCATCGCGATGGTCGAGCCGGCGACGCAGGGCGTCGACTTCGAGGACCAGTTCGCGCTTTTCCAGCGCCCGGCGGACGACCTCGATCAGGTCGCCGGTCGAGAAGGGCTTCTGCATGAAATCGTAGGCGCCGCTGCGCATCGCCTCGACGGCCAGCGTGACGTCACCGTGGCCGGTGATGATGATCACCGGCAGGTCGGCGTCGCGCTCGACGACCCAGCGCAGCAGGGCCATGCCGTCGATGCCGGGCAGCCGCATGTCGGTGACGACGATGCCCGGGTAGCCTGCCGCCAGGCGACGCTGCGCCTCTTCGGCCGAGCCGACAGCCTCGACCGGGATGCCGGCCAGTTGCATGGCCTGTTCGCAGCCGAGGCGGACGTTGGGATCGTCTTCGACGAGCAGGACGGAGAGCTTGAGTTTCATGGCGTCAATATCGTTCAGTTAAGCCCGTTCGCCCTGAGCTAGTCGAAGGGCTTGGTGGCGTGGCAAACAGGGCTTCGACAGGCTCAGCCCGAACGGTGAAGGGGTAATGGGCGCTTAACTGAACGGCATTGGGCTTCATGGCGTAGCCTTTTCAGGAGCGGCCGGCGGCACGGCCGGCAGCAGGATGACGAAGCGCGCCCCGCCGCCCGGCGCCGGGCCGGCCAGCAGGTCGCCGCCGAAGTCGCGCAGGATGTCGCGCGAGATGGTCAGGCCGAGGCCGAGGCCTTCGCCCGGCTGCTTGGTGGTGAAGAAGGGTTCGAACAGGTGTTCCAGCGCCTGCTCGCTAAAACCGACGCCGCTGTCGCAGACGGCCAGCGCGACCTGGCCGGACGCGGTAGCTTCGGCGGTGAAACTCAGGCGACGTTCGGGCGAATCGGCCATGGCGTCGATGGCGTTGCCGATCAGGTTGACCAGCACCTGTTGCAGGCGGTTCTGGTCGCACCAGGCAATGGGCGAATTTGGGCCAAATTTCCGCTCGACCGTAGCATTCTGTTTTTTCAGGCGCGCCTCGAACAGGAACAGCGCGGCATCGACGGCCTGCGCCACGTCCACCGGCGCCGAGACGGCCGGCGACTTGCGGGCGAAGGTTTTCAGCGGCGTGATGATGCCGCCGGCCTGCTCGGCCAGCTGGCCGACGATGCCGAGATTCTTTTCGGCGGTGGCGAGGTCGCCGCGATGCATGAACTCGACGGCATTGGCCGCCAGCGTGCGGATGGCGCCGAGCGGCTGGGAGAGTTCGTGGGTGATGCCGGTCGCCATCTGGCCGAGCACGGCCAGCTTGGCGGCCTGCACCAGTTCGTCCTGGGCGGCACGCAGGGTCTGCTCGGCGCGCTGGCGTTCGGCGACTTCGCGCTGCAGGCCGGCCACCGCCTCGGAGAGATCGGCGGTGCGTGCCGCGACATTGCGCTCCAGCTCCTGGTTGGCCTGTTCGAGCATGACGCGGGTCGCCTCGCGGCCGCGGGCCAGGCGTCGCCGCTGGCTGAGGAAGAGCAGCCAGAGCAGCAGGCAGCCGACCGCCGCGGCGGCCAGTGCGGCGTGCGTCGAGGCCTGGACGGTGACCGGGCGCAAATCGGAAAAAACGACGATGCGCCAGGCCGTACCCGGCAGGTGGCGACTCAGCGCGAGGTAGGACTTGGCGCCCTGCAGCGGCCCGGGGTCGGGCTTCAGCTGGCGCGACAGACGAACCACCGTACCCTCCTGAGCGGCGTCGATGGCGATGTCCAGCGAGGTGACGCCGACCGGCTGGCCGGCGAATTGCTCGCGGCTGATGCGCGCCAGTTCTTCCCGGCTTTTCGGCTGCAGCGTGGCGTAGCGCCATTCGGGCGGCGAGGCGAGCAGCACGACGCCGCTGGCGTCGACGATCAGGGCCGGCGCCTCCTGGCCGAGCCAGCGCCGCTCCAGTTCGTGCAGGCTGGACTTGACGACGGCGACGCCGATCACCTTCCAGTCCTGCGCCTCGTCGCGGATAGGCAGCGCGAAGAAATAGCCGGGCTCCTTGCGCACGTCGTCCACCGCATAGCGCCGCCCCGGCGTGCCGTCGATGGCGGCGCGAAACATCGGCACGTAGGAAAGGTCGGCGCCGAGCAGGTTGTCGGAGAAGATCCAGTCGCTGGAGGCGACCACCCGGCCGCTGGTGTCGAGCACGAAAATGGCCGGCCCGCCGAGGTGGTCGTTGAGTTTCTGCAGGAAATGGTTGGCCGCGGTCCGCAAGCCCTCCTGCTGCCCGGCCGGGGCGCGCAGCAAGGCCAGCACGTCGGGATTCAGCTCGACGGTGCTGGGAATGGCGGCATGCCGGGTCACCTCGCTGTCGATGGCGGCGGCCAGGATATCGAGCTGGTGGCTGGCCTCGCCGCGCATCTGGTTGAAGCCCTGCTGCTCGGAAACCCGGTAGGCGAGCAGCGCGGTGACCACGATCAGGGCCAGCATGGCGGCCAGCACCAGCATGTGATGCGGCTTGGGCAAGGCGACCGGAGTGGGCTGGCGGGTTTCGGGCATGGTCAGAAAGGGGTTGGATGGCGCATTGTAAGCAGACGCTCAAATGCCGGCCATGAAACTGCGGATGCCCGAACCGACGAACTGCACGCCGATGCAGATGAGCAGGAAGCCGGTCAGCCGAGCGACGACGTTGATGCCCTCGGCCCCCAGCCGACGCGATACCCAGTGCGCCGAACGCAGGACCAGCCAGATCAGCAGGCAGGTCGCGGCGATGCTGGCCACCGTTGCCGCATAGGCCAGCAGGCGACGCGCGCCGCCGGCCAGTTCGGCGATTTCGCTGGAAATGCCGATCACCGTGGCCAGCGCCCCCGGCCCGGCGATACCCGGCATGGCCAGCGGGAAGAAGGCGAAGCTGCCGCTGCCGCCGCCCTGCACCGTGTCGCCGGTGCCGAACAGCATGCGGTAGCCGATCAGCGCCACGGTCAGGCCGCCAGCAATGCGCAGGGCGCCGAAGGAAATGCCGAAGGCCTCCAGGATGAAGACGCCGGCGAACAAGCCTACGGTAAGCAGCAAAAAACCGTAAAAACAGGCGCGCCGAGCTTCCCGCGAACTGGCACTGCTCTCCAGGTCGGCCGCCAGGGTCAGGAAGACCGGAATCTTCGACAGCGGATTGGTGATCGTCGCCAGACTGACCAGGCTGCCCAGGAAGAAGCTGATCGCCAGCCGGTTCAGGCTATCGTCCATCAGCGGCTGGCTCCAGGCGCTCAATGGTGGAGGATCTTGGCCAGGAACTGCTGCGCCCGCTGCGAACGCGGGTTGGCGAAGAAGGCTTCCTTGCTGTCGTCCTCGACGATGGCGCCCTGGTCCATGAAGATCACGCGGTCGGCGACGCGCTTGGCGAAGCCCATTTCGTGCGTCACACACATCATGGTCATTCCCTCGTGGGCCAGTTCGGTCATCACGTCGAGCACCTCGTTGACCATTTCCGGGTCGAGCGCCGAGGTCGGCTCGTCGAACAGCATGCAAATCGGGTCCATGGCCAGCGCCCGGGCGATCGCCACCCGTTGCTGCTGGCCGCCGGACAGCTGGCCGGGGAACTTGGCGGCCTGCGCCTTGAGGCCAACCCGGTCGAGCAGCTTGAGGCCCTTGTCCATCGCCTCGTCCTGGCTGCGGCCGAGCACCTTGACCTGGGCGATGGCCAGGTTCTGGGTGATGCTCATGTGCGGGAACAGTTCGAAGTTCTGGAAAACCATGCCGACCCGGGCGCGCAGCTTGGACAGATTGGTTTTCGGGTCGCCGACCGAGGTGCCGTCGACGATGATTTCGCCGGCCTGGAAGGGTTCCAGGCCATTGACGCACTTGATCAGCGTCGACTTGCCGGAGCCGGACGGGCCGCAGACGACGATGACTTCGCCCTTGGCGACCGAGGTGGTGCAATCCTTGAGCACCTGGAAACTGCCGTAATGCTTGCTGACGTTGGTAATCTGAATCATGGGATGTCTCCTTGGGCGGCGCTCAGGCCGGGGTGTATTTTTTCTGGAGGCGCTTGACGATCTGCGAAGCGCTGAAGCAGACGACGAAATAGACGGCGCCGGCAAAGAGCAGCAGTTCGACCAGCCGGCCGTCGCGGTCGCCGACCTTGTAGGCGGCGCCGAAGAAGTCGGCGAGCGCCGAGACATAGACCAGCGAAGTGTCCTGGAAGAGGATGATGGCCTGGGTGAGGAGCAGCGGCACCATGTTGCGGAAGGCCTGCGGCAGCACGACGAGGCGCATGGCCTGGGCGTAGTTCATGCCGAGCGCCGAGGCGGCGGCGATCTGCCCCTTCGGCACGCTCTGGATGCCGGCGCGGATGATCTCGGAGTAATAGGCCGCTTCGAACAGCGCGAAGCCCATCATCGCCGAACTGAGGCGCAGGTCGCTGCCCGGCGGAAAGTCGAGCAGGGTTTCGACGAAGCGCGGCACGATCAGGAAAAACCAGAGCAGCACCATGACCAGCGGCACGGCGCGGAACAGGTTGACGTAGCCGGCTGCGAACCACGACAGCGGCTTGATCGACGACAGACGCATCATGGCCAGCAGGGTGCCCCAGACGATGCCGATGACCACCGCCTGGGCGGTGATGACCAGCGAAATCTTCATGCCGTCCCACAGGAAGGGCAAGGCGCCGGGGATGGAGGACCAGTCGAATTCGTAAATCATGATTTGCCTCCGATATAGCCGGGCACGGCGATGCGCTTTTCAAACTTGTGCATCAGGGTCATCACGGTGACGTTGATGATGATGTAGGACAGCGTCACGGCAATGAAGGATTCGTAGGGCTGCGCCGTGTAATCGACCAACTGGCGGCCCTGGGCAGCCAGTTCAAGGAGGCCGATGGTCGAGCAGACAGCGGAATTCTTGAAGATGTTGAGGAATTCCGAAGTCAGCGGCGGCACGACCAGCCGGAAGGCCATCGGCAGCATCACGAAGCGATAGGTCTGCGGCAGCGTGAAGCCAAGCGCCAGGCCGGCGTTCTTCTGCCCACGCGGCAGCGAGTTGATGCCGGCGCGCACCTGCTCGGCGACGCGAGCGCTGGTGAACAGACCGAGGCAGACCATCGAGGCGAGGAATTGCTGCAACACCGGGTTGGACTGCTTGTAGGCATTGCCGATGCTGGCCGGCAACAGCTCCGGGAGCACGAAATACCAGATGAACAACTGGACCAGCAACGGCACGTTGCGGAACAGTTCGACATAAGCGGTGGCGATGCCGGCCAGCGTCTTGTTCGGCACCGTGCGCAGCACGCCGACCAGGGCGCCGAGCAGCAGGGCGATCACCCAGGCGGTCAGCGACAGCGCGATGGTCATTTTGAAGCCGGCGAACATCCAGCCCAGGTAGGTGTCATCCCCGCTCGCGCTCGGCTGCAGGAAGACGCCCCAATTCCATTGATAACCCATGACGGTCTCCTCAAGGATATTTTTGTTGCCCCCGGCGCACCGGCCGGGGGTCGGTGAGACTTATTCGAACGCCTTGTCGTTCGGCGCCTTGAAGGCGGCCTTCATTTCATCGGACAGCGGCATGTTGAGGTTCAGGCCCTTGGGCGGGATCGGGTTCATGAACCACTTGGCGTAGATCTTCTCGGCGTCGCCGGAGGTCAGCGCCTTGGTCAGCGCCGCATCGACGACCTTCTTGAAGGCCGGGTCGTCCTTGCGCAGCATGCAGCCGTAGGCTTCCTTGGATTGCGCGGTGCCGGTGACGATCCAGTCGCCCGGCTTCTTGGCCTTGGCCATTTCGCCGTAGAGCAGCGCGTCGTCCATCATGAAGGCGACGGCGCGGCCGGTTTCCAGGGTCAGGAAGGCTTCGCCGTGATCCTTGGCGGAGATGACGTTCATGCCCAGCTTCTTTTCTTCGTTCATCTTGCGGATCAGGCGCTCGGAGGTGGTGCCGGCGGTGGTCACCACGTTCTTGCCGGCGAGGTCCGGGAAGTCCTTGATGCCGGCATCCTTCTTGGCCATCAGCCGGGTGCCGATGACGAAAATCGTGGTCGAGAAGCCGACCTGCTTCTGGCGTTCGAGGTTGTTGGTCGTCGAGCCGCATTCGATATCGACCGTGCCGTTCTGGATCAGCGTGATCCGGTTGGCCGAGGTGACCGGCATCAGGCGGGTATCGACCTTGGCCAGCTTCAGTTCGGCCTTGATGCCGTCGACGACTTTCAGCATCAGTTCATGCGAATAGCCGATGACCTGCTGCTTGTCGTCGTAATACGAAAACGGAATCGACGATTCGCGATGACCCAGCGTGATGCTGCCAGTGTCCTTGATCTTCTTCAGGGTGGCGGATTCCTGGGCCTGGGCCGGCAGGGCGGCGGCAACGCTCAGGGTGGTGGCAAGTGCGGCAGCAAAGGCAAATCGGTTCATGTTGTCTCCTGTTTTTTGAAAGGAGCCGTGATCGGGCTCCGATGGCTACTACTATGCAGCGAGCGTGCCAGAAAAGCGAGGGGCGCCGAAAAGCGCAGACGACTGATTTTTCGACGGTTTTTCCAGCACCCAACCGGAGAAGCGTCGGATTTCCGTCACCCGCCGAAAATAGCCATCGGAAATCCGACAGTCAACGTGAATGCTACGGTAAGCACAAAAAAACCGCCAAAAACGGCGGTTTTTTGGGGGAGCGGAAAACCGCTCAGTCGAAACGCGTATCCAGCCCCTGCTCGGCCAGCTCGGCGGCGCGCAGCACGGCGCGCGCCTTGTTGCGGGTTTCTTCCCATTCCGACTGCGGGTCGGAATCGGCGACGATGCCGGCCCCGGCCTGGACATGCAGCTGGCCGTCCTTGACCACGCCGGTGCGGATGGCGATGGCGATATCCATGTCGCCGTTGAAGCCGAGATAGCCGACGGCGCCGGCGTAGATGCCGCGCTTGACCGGTTCCAGTTCGTCGATGATTTCCATGGCGCGGATCTTCGGCGCACCGGACACGGTGCCGGCCGGGAAGGTGGCGCGCAGCACGTCGAGCGCGTCGAGGCCGGGCTGCAGCTTGCCGTCGACATTGGAGACGATGTGCATCACGTGCGAGTAGCGCTCGACGATCATGTTCTCGGTCAGCTTGACCGAGCCGACCTGGGCGACGCGACCGCAGTCGTTGCGGCCGAGGTCGAGCAGCTGGGTGTGCTCGGCGCGCTCCTTCTCGTCAGCCAGCAGTTCGGCGGCCAGCGCGGCATCCTCTTCCGGCGTCGCGCCGCGCTTGCGGGTGCCGGCGATCGGCCGGACGGTGACGACGTCACCTTCGAGGCGGACCAGGATTTCCGGCGAGGCGCCGACGACGTGGTAGTCCTCGAAGTCGAAGTAGAACATGTAGGGCGACGGATTCAGGCTGCGCAGCGTGCGGTAGAGCGCCAGCGGGCTGGCCGCGAAGGGCTTGGTCATCCGTTGCGACAGCACGACCTGCATGATATCGCCCTCGGTGATGTAGTCCTTGGCCTTGAGCACGGCCGCCTTGAAGGCTTCCTCGCCGAAATTCGAGACCGCCGGCGCCGAGGCGCAGGGCTGTTCGGCCGGGATGCTGGCCGGCTGGCGCAGTTTGGCCAGCAGTTCCTTCAGGCGCGCCCGGGCCTTCTGGTAGGCGCCGGGGAAGCCCGGTTCGGCGAAGACGACCAGGGTCAGCTTGCCGGACAGGTTGTCGACGACGGCGATTTCCTCGGAGAGCAGCAGGCCGATATCCGGCGTGCCGATCTGGTCCGGCTTATGGGCAGCGGCCAGCTTGGTTTCGACGTAGCGGATGGTGTCGTAGCCGAAGCAGCCGACCAGGCCACCGCAGAAGCGCGGCAGGCCGGAACTCTGCGGCGCCTTGAAGCGGGCCATGAACTCGTCGATGAAGTCGAGCGGATTGATGTCGTCGCGGCGTTCGGCGACGCGGTGGCCGGAGAGGACCAGCACCTGCGGGCCGTTGACCACGATGCGGGTCTGGGCGCCAAGGCCGA
>CAIXSK010000409.1 GCA_903922075.1 uncultured beta proteobacterium
ACGAAATCTGCGTCTCGATCGCCGCCCAGGGCTGCCTGCCCATCCTCAAGCTCGGCCTGAACGCTTATCAGGACTGGATCGGCATCATTGTCTATCCCAACGAGTTCGTCGTGCCGCGGCGCATTGAGGACGAAAGCGGCATCGTCCATGAGTACGCCGATGTGCTCTCCGGCGAGGCCTGGGAAGGCGGACCGCTGATCGTTTCCTGGCACGACGTGCAGATGGCCGGCGACGGCTACAACGTGGTCATCCACGAGTTCGCCCACAAGCTGGACATGCTGAACGGCGACGCCGACGGCATGCCGGCGCTGCATAGCGGCATCGGCGAGGCGGAATGGGAGGAAGTCTTCTTCGCCGCCTACGAGCATTTCTGCGACCGCGTCGACCGCGACGAGGAAACGGTCATCGACCCTTACGCCAGCGAATCGCCGGGCGAATTTTTTGCCGTGCTGACCGAAAGTTTCTTCGAGATTCCTGATGTCGTGGCCGACGAATACCCGGCGCTGTACCAGCTCTTCCGCCGCTTCTACCGCCAGGATCCGCTGGCGCGCGAAATGAAGGCAGCTGGCACCTGAACTTCAGGCGCTCAGTAGGAAATCGCGGACGACGGCGATCTGGTCGGCGTCCATGAACATCGGCGCATGGCCGACGCCGGGGATTTCAGCCAGCTTTGCCTGCGGACCGCAGGCGCCCATGCGCAGCCAGGTATCGCGGGCCAGCAGGTCGGTCTCGGCGCCGCGCACGACCAGCGTCGGACAGGCGATCCGTTCGTAGAACGGCCACAGGTCGATCTCCTGGCCGGTAAAGGCGGCCTTGAACGGTTCGGCGATGCGCGGATCGTAGCGGAAGGCCCAGCGGCCGTCGGGACGCTGCAGCACGCTGGTTTCGGTCAGGTGATGCCACTGCGCCTCGGTCAGCGGGCCGAACGGGGCGCTGACCGCCTTGACGTAGGCCAGCGCCTCGTCAAAGTTCGCCCAATCCGGATCGGTGCCGACATAGGTGGCGATGCGTTGCAGCGACTCGCTGGTGATCTGCGGCCCGACATCATTGAGGACCAGCTTGTGGATGGGCGTCCCCTCCTGGGCCGCCAGCGCCATGCCGATCAGCCCGCCCATCGAGGTACCCACCCAGTGCACGCTGTCGACATTGAGGCGGGCGATCAGCGTGACCATGTCAGCGACGTACTGCGCAATCGCGTAGCCGGCCGGGTCGCGCAGACGGCCGCTCTGGCCGCGCCCGACGACATCGGGGCAGATGACGCGGTAGTGCCCGGACATCGCTTCGGCCAGCGCGTCGAAATCGCGGCCGTTGCGGGTCAGTCCATGGACGCAGATCAGGACGCGCGGATTGTCGCGGGCACCCCATTCCGTGTAGGCCATCCGGTGCAGGCCCGACGATCCGATGCATTGCACGGTTTGCTGTTTGAATTGCATGTTGCCACCTCCGCCCTCAATGTATCACCGACCGTACCAGTAGCGGCGACGTTCATGCCGCCAGCCGGAAAGCGCCACGCCCTGGCCGGCCAGGGCGATGCGCACGGCGCCGTCGCGGTCGGTACGCCAGAGTTGCGTTCCCGTCGCCTCGTAGCGAGCCGTCACCTCGTCTTTCGGATGCCCGAAGCGGTTGCGATAACCGACCGGAATGACTGCCTGCGCCGCCCCGACGGCCTTCAGAAAATCCGGCGTCGACGAGGTCTTCGAACCATGATGCGGCATCAGCATGGCCTCGGCCGCCAGATCGCCTGGGTAGCGCGCCAGCAGCGCCGCTTCGTCGGGCGCCTCGATATCGGAGGTCATCAGCAGGCGCCGACCGCCGGCCTCGACCCGCAGCACGCAGGACAAATGGTTGGGTTTGGCCTCTCTGGCATAAGCCTCGGCCGCCGGATGCAGCACTTCGAAAACAACACCATCCCAGACCCAGCGCTGGCCGGCGCTGCAGGGCTGGCCCAATCCAGGCAGTGATGAACGGATCTCGCCGACCGCCAGCGCCGCCCGCACCGAGGCCGCGCCGCCCGAATGATCGCTGTCGCGATGGGTGACCATCAGCATGTCCACCTGGTCGATGCCGAGAAAGCGCAGATAGGGCACAACCACGCGCTGGCCGGCATCCGACTCGGCGCTGTACAACGGGCCGGGATCGTAGATCAGCGTGTGCTGGCGGGTGCGCACGACGCTGGCCAGCCCCTGCCCGACGTCGAGCACGTCGATCCACGCCTCGCCCTCGGCCGGCCGGTCAATCGGCCAGGCCAGCGCCGGCAGGATCAGCAAGGCGCCCAGCCAGCGCCCCGGCAAGCCGCGCGGCAGCAGGCAGACGGCCACGCCGACGCCGGCCGCGGCAGCCACCCACCAGGGCGGCGCCGGGGCCAGCCAGACCGGCCAGGTGGCGCACCAATCCAGAAACAGCATCAGCCCGGCCATGACCTGGTGCGCCAGCGCCAGGATCGGCCACCACGGCACCAGCGCGCCGAGCAGGGCGAGCGGTGTGACGATGAAGCTGACGACCGGGATGGCTACCGCATTGGCCAGCGGCGAGACCAGCGAAAACTGCTGGAAGACGAGCAGCAGGATCGGCAAGGAGGCCAGCGTCGCCGCCCACTGGACGACGCCCCACGAATAGACACGTGCCCGCCAGCCGGCGGCCTCGCCGACCTGGGCCGAACCGACGTAGAGCAAGGCACCGACGGCGCCGAAGGAGAGCCAGAACCCGGCCGCCAGCACGGCCCAGGGGTCGTAGAGCAAAACGACCAGCAAGGCCAGCGCCAGAATGCGGCTTGGTGCGACGATGCGCCCGGAGAGCATCGCGGCGGCGGCGACCAGCATCATGATCAGGGTGCGCTGGGCCGGCACCGCAAAGCCGGCGAGCAGCGAATAAAACAGCGCCGCCGCACAGGCGGCCAGCAGGCCGGCCTTCTGGGCCGGCAGCGCCAATGCCAGGCTGGGCCAACGGCGCCAGCCGAAGGAGACCAGCCAGCCAAACAGCGCGGCGACCATCGTCACGTGCAACCCTGAAATCGACATCAAATGGGTCGTTCCGGTGCGGTTGAAAGTGCTCCACAGATCGCCGTTGATCGCCTTCTGGTCGCCGACGGCCAACGCGACCAGAATACCGGCCCACGGATTCGACGCTTCCGGCAGCAGACGGGCGAACGAGGCACGGATGTTGAAGCGCAGGCGCTCGATGGCGTAGTCGGGCCGCCAGACCATCTCGCTCAGGCGCTGCGGCGGGTTCGGACGGACATAGCCGGTCGCCCGGATGTTGCGTTCGAGCAGCCAGGCCTCGTAGTCGAAGCCGCCGGGATTGGCGTTGCCGTGCGGCCGCTTCAGGCGCACCGTGAAGCGCCATTTTTCGCCCGGGCGCACCGGCTGGCGAGCGAATTGCTCGTCATCGCGTCGTCCCTGGTACCACGACAACATGACGCGCTGCGGTACGGCAAATGCTACGGTCAGCCCGTTTTTTTGGCCAAAATCCAAATCGAATTCAAAGCGGGTGCCGTGGCTGAAATCCTGCGGCAGGCTGGCAACGACGCCAAGCACCTCGACATCCTGCCCTTCGCCGACGGCATCGAGCTGATCGGCCAGCCGGATGTCGGCCCGCCAGCTGGCCCAGGCCATGCCGAGGGCAACGCAACCGATCAGCGCCAGCAACTTCATTGGCCAGTTCGGCCAGCGCCAAACAGGCAGCGCCAGCAGCAGCCCGCCGACGACCCACGGCGCCCAGGCCGGGAGTTCCGGTTGCATCTGGAGAACCAGGACACCAGCGGCAAAAGCGAGAATATTCGGGCGCATGCTGCAATAATAAGTGCATGCGCCGACACCTGAGAAAATTCCTGCCCGACCACGAAACGATCCGCCGCAACCGCTGGTTGCGCCCCTTCGAGTCGTCCTTGCTGCCCCCCCGGCTGTGGCACCTGAACCGCCACTCGGCGGCTGGCGCCGTGGCGGCGGGACTGTTCTGCGGGCTGATTCCCGGGCCATTGCAGATGCTCGGCGCCGCCGGTTGCGCCCTGGTTTTTCGCGTCAACCTGCCGCTGGCTTTGCTGGTTACGTTCTACACCAATCCCTTCACCATCGTCCCGCTCTACCTGGTGGCCTACGAAATCGGGCGGCTGGTGCTGTTCGAAGGCAACGGCTTCATCACGCCGCCGGCTTTCAATCCCGGCGACATGGTGGCGTGGACGACGGCGATGCGGACCTGGATGCTGGCCGTCGCCAAACCGCTGGGCATCGGGTTGATCACGCTGGCCAGCGGCCTGGCGGTAGCGGGATATTTCGCCACGCAGGCCGCGTGGCGAATCTATCTGATCGCCGCCTGGCGGCGGCGCTGCAAACTCAGGTCCTGAAGCGGGCGATTGCTGCGCTCAGCGTCTGGGCCAGGTTCCGCAGGGTGCCTGCGGTATCGGCGTTGCCGCTGGCTGCCGCGTTGTTCTCCTCGGCCATCTGGGCAATGCGTTCGACGTTCTGGGCGATCTCGGTACTGGCAGCCGACTGCTCGCGCAGGGCGACGGTAATTTCCGACACGGCATCGACGACCTGACGCGACTGCTGTTGCACCTGGCTGATCGTCTCGCCGGCCAGCTGTGCCTGCTCGACCCCGGAGGCCACCCGCTCGACACCCTGTTTCATGCTGGTCACGGCAATCGTCGTGTCCGACTGGATGGCGTCGATCATGCCGGAGATTTCCTGCGTCGACTTGGCGGTACGCTCGGCCAGCTTGCGCACCTCGTCGGCGACCACCGCGAAGCCGCGGCCGGATTCGCCGGCCCGGGCTGCCTCGATGGCGGCATTGAGGGCCAGCAGGTTGGTCTGATCGGCGATTTCCTTGATCGTGTCGACGATGGCCGAAATCTGCTGCGACTGCTGCCCCAGCGCCTCGACGGCGACGGCCGACTGGTTGACCGTCTGGGCGATGCCCTCGATCTCCCTGACCACCGCCTGGACGATCTGGACGCCTTGTGCCGCGACCTCATCCGATTCGCGTGAGTAACGCTGGGCGTCCTCGGCGTTGCGGGAAATATGATCGACGCCGACCGTCATCTGCTCGACGGCAGCCGCCATGCTCGATGCCGAATCGCTCTGTGCCGAGGTGCTGGCTGAAATCTGCTGGCTCGACGAAGCCAGTTGTTCGGCCGCCTGGCTGAGCTTGCGGACATCGCCCTGAACGCCGCCCAGCAGCTTGCGGAAGGCAGCGCCCATCGCGTTGAAGTCCTTGGCGGCGGCATGCAGTTCGTCCGCCCCTTCGGCCTCGAACTCTGCTGTCAGGTCGCCCTCGGCCATCCGGCGCGCACCCAGCGAAAAATCGCTGACGCTGCCCAGCACCGAGTAATAAGTGCCCATCCCCAGATAGCCGACCAGCAGCGCGACGAGCACGGCCAGGCCGACTTCGAGCAACATCAGCCGGCGCGCTTCGGCAATCCGACGTTCCAATTGCTGTTCGAACTGCGGGACCAGCGTCTCGTACATCACCTTGTAGCCGAGATCAATCACCTGCGTGACGGCGGCAAAATAATCCTGCGGCGCCGTCGCGAACTTTTCAGTCAGGATGTCCTCGCGGACCAAGGCGAAGATCTTCTCGGAACCAGCGGCAAACTCCCGTGTCGGGCCGGACAGCACGCCCTGAAGCTGGGGCGCATAGCGCATCGTCTTCTCGAGATTGACGTTCTGGGCGCGCAAGGTTCCTTCCATCACCGCCACCTGGGCAGCAAGATCGTTGCGCATCTGCGGCGACAGTTCCTTCTTGCTCAGCACACCGGTGCCGCGCGCCCGCGTGACGCCCAACTGCTCCAGCATGGCCGGCATCTTGGTGACGACGGTATCCATCGAGTAATAGGTATCCATGACTGGATCGAGCATCAACTGAGTGTCGTCGGCGACATCGGCCATGAACTGCAGGACGTTGCCGATCATCACCGAATGCCGCTTGATGTTCTCCGGTGCCGTCCAGCTCAGGCCCTGAGCACGAATGGCCTCCCAGTCCTGGCGAATCGACTTCCAGGCCGCCGTTTCACGCAGCCCGGGCGAGAGCGCAGCATCGGTTGCGGCCAGTGCCTCGGCCGCTTCCTTTTCCTTGGCGGCGCGCTTGTCCTTCATCGCTTCGTTGCCGTTCAGGACACCGGAAGACAGCCCGCGGTGCTGCTGCATGTTCTGAACCATCAGGTTCATCGGCTTGAGCATCTGCAGCCCGGCCAATTCGCTGCGCGCCGACTCGATGTCGCGATTCAAGCCCGCAAACACCGAATACAACAGGACCGAGATGACCAGGCCCACTGCGCAACCCAGCAACCAAAACTTGGCGCCGTAGCGCAGGCGGTTCATCAAGGCCACAGCCGGGGAAAAAAGGGCTTGCATAGCTCGCTCCAGAAAAGATAAACGACAGTTTTATTATTTACAACACTTTTACCACTAAAACGAATGGTAACAATTAATCGCCCAGAACGCCATCATGCAATTGGAATACCCGGTCGGCCTTGCTGGCCAGTTTCTCATCGTGGGTGACGACGATCAAGCTGGCTTGTTGCTGTCGGACGCGCTCGATCAGCAGGCCAAAGACAACTGATGCCGTATGACTATCCAGGTTGCCGGTTGGTTCATCGGCCAGCAAACAGGAGGGATTGCTGACCAGTGCACGGGCGATGGCCGCACGCTGGCGTTCGCCGCCGGAAAGTTCACCCGGCCGGTGTTCGAGGCGGTGGCCGAGGCCGACCGCGGTCAGGATTTCGGCCGCCTTGTCGAATGCCGCCTGACGTTCCGTGCGCCGGATCAGCAGCGGCATGGCAACATTCTCGAGGGCCGAGAACTCGGCCAGCAAGTGGTGGAACTGATAGACGAAGCCAAGGTGGCGGTTGCGCCAGTCGCCACGTTCGACCTCACCGAGCGCCGAAAAATCGCGCCCCATCAGCGTCACCTTGCCGGCCGACGGCGTGTCCAGCCCGCCCAGCAGGTGCAGCAGCGTGCTCTTGCCGGAGCCGGAAGCGCCGATGATGGCGACGGTTTCGCCCGGTTCGACAACCAGGTCGACACCGGACAACACCGGTACCTCCAGCCCGCCGCCACGAAACACCTTGGAAACGCCTTGTGCGATCAGGATCGGTTCACTCATAGCGCAGCGCCTCCGCCGGATTGACCCGCGACGCCTTCCAGCTCGGGTACAGCGTCGCCAGCAGGGCGAGCACGAAGGCGATCAGCGTGACCCCCCAGACGTCGCCCCATTGCAGGTCGGAGGGCAGGTCGGAAATGTAATAGACGTCCTTCGACAGGAAATGCACGCCGAGCAGGCGCTCGATGAACGGCACGACGACGTCGATATTGAGCGCCAGCGCGACGCCACCAACGATGCCCAGGCCGAGGCCGATGAAGCCGACCAGCGCCCCCTGGACGACGAAGATCGCCATGATCGAACGCGGCCGCGCCCCCAGCGTACGCAGGATGGCGATGTCGGCCTGCTTGTCGGTAACCGCCATGACCAGCGTCGAAACGAGGTTGAAGGCGGCGACGGCGACGATCAGCGACAGGATGATGAACATCATGTTCTTCTCGATCTGCACGGCGCGGAAGAAATTGGCGTGGCTCTTGGTCCAGTCGTGCAGGTAGGCATCGGCGTCGATGTAGCGGACCAGCTCGCGGGCGATGCGCGGCGCCTGGAACAGGTCGTCGACCTTGAGCCGGACGCCGGTCACCCGGTCCTCCATCTGGTAGAGGCGCTGGGCGTCCTGCAGGTTGATCAACGCCAGCCCCGAGTCGTACTCGTACATGCCGACTTCGAAAATGCCGACCACGGTAAACGACTTCAGCCGCGGCACGACGCCGGCCGGCGTTACTGTGCCCTGTGGCGCGATCAGCGTCACCTTGTCACCGGTGAAGACGCGCAGCGAACGCGCCAGGTCGGCGCCGAGCACGATGCCGAAGCTGCCCGGCTTCAGGTCATCGAGGTTGCCGCTCTGGATGGTCTTGCGAAAATCGGCGACGCGGTCTTCCTGGTCGGGCAGGATGCCGCGGATCATCGCTCCCTTGACCACGCCATCAACGCTGAACATCCCTTGCGACTGGACAAAAGGCGCGCTGGCCCGGACTTCCGGATGCTTCGCCGCCTGCTCGGCGAGCAGCGGCCAGTTGGCCAGTTCGCCATTGATGCCGGTGATCTGGATGTGCGACGCAACGCCCAGAATGCGCGTCCGCAGCTCTTTCTGGAAGCCGTTCATCACCGACAGCACGACAATCAGCGCGGCGACACCCAGCCCGATGCCGAGCATCGAAATCAGCGAGATGAAGGAAATGAAATGATTGCGTTTCTTGGCCCGCGTGTAGCGCAGGCCGATCAACAACTCGTAAGGCAATGCCATGCGGATAACACCGGGCGATGAAAGTCGCTATGGTACACTTTTTGGCCGCCATTCCCTGCCTGCTCCCCGTGCGCCTCACCCTGCTTGTCCCCGAACTGATCTGGCCCGAACCGAACGACCAACTGACCCTCGGGAAACTGGCGGCGCCGGGTTTCGAATGGCTAGCCGCCCGCGCAACCTTCGCGCGCCAGCCGAAAATCCCTTTCGAAACCGCTCTCGCCCGCCAGTTCGGCCTCGACGACGCCCCCTTCGGCGCCCTGCGCCTGCTCGGCGAGGGTAGCAGCGAACAAGCCCGTTCCGGCCACTGGCTGTGCGCTGACCCGGTGCACCTGCGCTTTCATCACGAACGCATCGTCCTTGCCGACGCCGGTGCCTTCGACCTGGACGAAGACGAAGCGCGCGCCCTGGTCGCCGCGCTGAACGCCCAGTTTGCCGATGTCGGCATTTTTTACACGGCGACGGCCCGCCGCTGGTATTTGCGCACGAATGCTACGGTCGATGAGAAATTTGCCCCAATTTCGAAAATCGCCGGCCGCCGCCTGGACAGCGAACTGACCGACAAGAACGGTCCGCTGACCCGCTGGCTCAACGAAGTCCAGATGTTCCTGCACGGCCACCCGATCAACGAGCGCCGGCAAGCGGCCGGCAAACCCGCCGTCAACAGCCTGTGGCTGTGGGGTGGCGGATCGCTGCCCGAAGTGCCGGCACCGGATTTCGCCGCTGCCTGGAGCGACAACCCGCTGGCCACCGGCCTGGCGATCGCCAGCGACATCGAAGCCCCGCCCTGCCCGACCGGGCTGAGCGGCCTGCTGGCCGACGCCGACCCGCACACCAGCCAGCTGGTCGTCCTCGACAGCCTGCTGCCGCCGGTGCTCTACGAAAACGGCGAAGACTGGCGCAATGCCTGGACAGCGCTGGAGCGCGACTGGTTCCTGCCGCTGCGCACCGAACTCGGCCGCCGGGTCGAAACCCTGACCATCGTCGCCCCGACCATCTACGGCCAACTGAGCTGGACGCTGGGCGGCCGGGAGCGCTGGAAATTCTGGCGCCAGAGTCGGCCGCTGGCCGATTTAGCCAAGGCACTGGCCGAACAAGCCGAAGGAAGCGCATCGTGACCCACATCACCACCCGCAGCAGCCCGCCGCGCGTCGTCTGGCAACTCGAACAACAGGGCCTGCACCCGCTGCTCGCCCGTCTTTACGCTTCGCGCGGCATCACCGACAAGTCCGAACTCGACTACGAACTGAAGTCGCTGCTGCCCCCGGCATCGCTGACCCACGCCACCGACGCCGCGCAACTGCTGGCCGACGCCATTGAGGCCGAAGCGAAGATGCTGATCATCGGCGACTACGACTGCGACGGCGCCACCGCCACGGCGGTCGGCATGCGGGCGCTGAAGGCGCTCGGCGCCGACGTCGATTTCCTGCTCCCCGACCGCTTCAAGCTCGGCTACGGCCTGTCGCCGGAAATCGTCGACGTCGCCGCCGAGCAGTCGCCCGACCTGATCATCACCGTCGACAACGGCATCGCCAGCCTGGAAGGCGTCGCCCGTGCCCAGCAGCACGGCATCGCCACGCTGATCACCGACCACCACCTGCCGGCGGCAACCCTGCCGGCCGCCGACTGCATCGTCAATCCCAACCAGCCCGGCTGTGACTTCCCGTCCAAATGCATCGCCGGCGTCGGCGTCATGTTCTACGTCATGCTCGCCCTGCGCGCCGAACTGCGCGAACGCGGTTATTTTGCCGAGCGCCCGGAACCCAACTTCGCCAACCTGCTCGATCTCGTTGCGCTGGGCACCGTCGCCGACGTCGTCAAGCTCGACCGCAACAACCGCATCCTCGTCAGCCAGGGCTTGAAGCGTATGCGCGCCGGCCAGATGCAGCCCGGCATCGCCGCCCTGTTCAAGGCCGCTGCCCGCGACCCGAAACGTGCCACCGCCTTCGACCTCGGTTTCCTGCTCGGCCCCCGGCTGAACGCCGCCGGTCGCCTGGCCGACATGCGCCTCGGCGTCGAATGCCTGCTCACCGACGATCCGACCCGCGCGCTAACGATCGCCCAGCAACTCGACACGCTGAACCGCGAACGCCGCGAAATCGAGGCCGGCATGCAGGAACAGGCGCTCCAACTCCTCGAAGCGCTGGACGCCAACGACGCCACCCCCGGTATCGCGCTCTACGACGAAAGCTGGCATGAAGGCGTCGTCGGCATCCTCGCCTCACGGATCAAGGACAAGCTGCACCGCCCGGTCTTCGCCTTCGCCCCTGGCGAGGGCGGCATCGTCAAGGGTTCCGGCCGCTCGATTCCCGGCCTGCACCTGCGCGACGCGCTCGACCTCGTCGCCAAGCGCGCCCCCGGCCTGCTGATCCGCTTCGGCGGGCATGCCATGGCGGCGGGTGCTACGGTAAGCGCCGAAAATTTCGAAAAATTCAAATCCCTGTTCGCCCAGGTCGCCGGCGAACTGCTCGCCCCGGCCGACCTGACCCGGACCCTGGAAACCGACGGCGCGCTGGAAGGCGGCTACATCTCCCTCGAAACTGCCCGCCTGCTGGAAAACGAAGTCTGGGGCCAGGGCTTCCCCGCCCCGCTCGTCCTCGACGAATTCGAAGTTGAACAGCAGCGA
>CAIXSK010000410.1 GCA_903922075.1 uncultured beta proteobacterium
TGCATCGCAGGCGCCTGACCGAGGATCTCCGGAACCAGCCCCTCTTCCTCGGATGCACCGCTTTGGTGCATCGACTCATCAATAGCGCGCCGGATCAACTCGACCGCCTGGTCGACGTCGAAAGGCTTGGGCAGGTATTCGAAGGCACCGCCCTGGAAGGCAGCGACCGCGCTTTCCAGGTCGGAATAGGCGGTCATGATGATGACCGGCACCGACGGGAAACGCGTTTTCACTTCCTGCAGCAATTCCAGCCCGGACTGGCCCGGCATGCGGATATCGGAGAGCAGCACCTGGGGCGGCTCGATGCCCTGTTCGAGCTGCGAAATAGCCTCACTGGCCGAGGCGTAGCTCTTGAACGGGATGCCCTCGCGGGACAGGGTCTTCTCCAGGACCCAGCGAATGGAACGATCGTCGTCTACGATCCAGACCGGTTTCATATTTTGTAGGCTCATCTTGTCGTTGGAATGGCCCGTATCGAAGCAAGACTCAGGCCTGTTCAACCGGCAGGCGCAGCGAAAAGACGGTATTGCCGGGCCGGCTTGAGCAATCGATCGTGCCGTGATGGTGCTGGATGAAATTCTGCGCGATGGTCAGCCCCAGACCACTGCCGCCTTCTCGCCCGGAAACCAGCGGATAGAACATGCGTTCGCGGATTTCATCGGGAATCCCCGGGCCGTTGTCGACGACCTTGATTTCCATGGCCAGGCGATAGCGCTTCTTGGCCAGC
This sequence comes from uncultured beta proteobacterium, assembly GCA_903922075.1. Classification (GTDB taxonomy): domain Bacteria; phylum Pseudomonadota; class Gammaproteobacteria; order Burkholderiales; family Rhodocyclaceae; genus Azonexus. The sequence goes on from CAIXSK010000410.1 coordinate 728, forward strand.
GTCACCTGGCGCAGGGAACGCGTCTGCAGAATGATCTCGCCTTCGCCGTTCATCGCCTGCGCGGCATTGCGCGCGATGTTCAGCACCGCCTGGATCAATTGTTCGCGGTCGCCGACCAGTTCCGGCAGGCTGGTGTCGTAATCGCGCCGCACCTCCAGCGAGCCGGGAAACTCGGCGCGCAGCAGGCTGCGCACCCGCTCCAGGATTTCGTGGATATTGACCGTCGTCGGCAACATCGCCCGATGCGGCGTCAGCAGGCGCTGCATCAGGTCCTGCAGGCGGTCGGCCTCCTTGATGATGACCTGGGTGTATTCCTTGAGCGACGGGTTGGCCAGCTCATGCTCCAGCAACTGCGCCGCACCGCGAATGCCGCCCAGCGGATTCTTGATTTCGTGCGCCAGATTGCGAATCAGTTCGCGACTGACCTGCTGCTGCTCGATCAGCCGCTCCTCCCGCGTTGCCGTCAGATGGTGCTCGATCGGCTGCAACTCCAGCAACAGGCGGACGCCCGGTGCAATGTCAGGACGCAGCGGCGTCACCGTGCAATTGATGTGCAGACGCTCGCCGTCACTGCGCCGCAGCTCGATGTTCTGGCCGGTGTAGCCCCAGTTGTTGTTGAGTCCGTTGTCGAGCGCCGACTGCAGAGTGACGGAACAGGTGCAAGCCGCCGCCAGCGTCTTGCCGATCACGGAGCGACTGCTGACGCCGAGGAGATTTTCGCCGGCCGCGTTGATGTAACGGATGGCCTGCCCCTCGTCGATCAGCAGCACCGCCGACGCCAGCAGATCAAGGCCGGCAAAGGAAGCATGAGTGACATTCATGGCCAGCATTGTAGCGATTTGGCGTACTGGACAGACGAGAACTTGCGTTACTGACCGATCGTTCATTATTATGCACCACCAGCCACCGGATGCCGGAATCATGCTCAAGACCAACTCCCCCTTGCCCGCCCTGCTGCTCGGCGCAAGCACACTATTGACGGCCTGCCAGGCCGGCGACCCGCCGCCGCCCCCGGTCCGCACCGTACTGGTTCAGCCGGCCGCCGGGGCGCCATCGGGCGCTGGCGTCTACACCGGCGAAATTCGCGCCCACTATGAGGTCGATCTGGCCTTTCGCGTTGGCGGCAAGATTGCCGCCCGACTGGTCGACGCCGGTGCCGAGATCAAGGCCGGCCAGCCGCTGGCCCGGCTCGACCCGAACGACCTGCAACTCGCCGCAAGCGCCGCGCGCGCCCAGCTGCAGGCCGCCGAGAGCGACCTGACGACTGCCCGCGCCGAGCGCGAGCGCTACGCCGGCCTGCTGGCAAAAAAATTCGTCAGCCAGGCCGCTTTCGACGCCAAGGACAACACTCTCAACAGCGCCCAGTCTCGCCTGGAACAAGCCCGCGCGCAGAGCCAGATCAGCGGCAACCAGGCCGCCTACGGCACGCTGGTCAGCGAACATCCCGCCGTCGTCACCGCCGTGATCGCCGATGCCGGCCAGGTGGTCAGCGCCGGCCAGGCCGTGCTGCGCGTCGCCCGGCCCGAGGAAAAGGAAGTGGCCATTGCCGTTCCGGAAAACCGCCTGGCCGAACTCCGGCAGGCCAGAAATCTTACGGTCGGCCTCTGGGCTGACCCAAAAATCACCGTACGCGGCGAACTGCGCGAACTGGCGCCTGCCGCCGACCCTGCAACCCGCACCTACGCCGCCCGAATCCGCCTGCTCAACCCACCGTCCGAAGTACGCCTGGGCATGACCGCCCGTGTGGTCATCGAAGGCCATGCCAACACCAATTTGCTGGTGCCGCTGAACGCGGTCATCGACCTCGGCCAGGGACCATTGGTCCGCGTCGTCAAGGATGGCAAGGTCGTCTCCCGGCCGGTCCAGGTTGCCCAGTTCCGGGAAACCGGCGTAGCTATATCCGGCGGCCTGCAGGCCGGGGAGCTGGTCATCGTCAGCGGCGCCAACAAACTGGTCGACGGCCAGGACGTCAATACCCGCCCGGCGACACCGCCGGACCGGCAACGCTAGGGCGAACGCACCGTGAGCCAGCGCTTCAACCTTTCCGACTGGACCCTGCACCATCGAACGCTGGTCGGTTATTTCCTGCTCGCCATCGCGCTGATGGGTGTTTTCGCCTACGGCCGGCTCGGCCAGGCCGAAGACCCGCCCTTCACCTTCAAGATCATGGTGATCCGCACCTTCTGGCCGGGCGCGACAGCTCGCCAGGTCGAGCAGCAACTGACCGACAAGATCGAGAAGAAGCTGCAGGAGACGCCGTATATCGACCGCGTCTCGAGCTTTTCCCGACCCGGCGAATCGACCGTGCTGTTCTTCGCCAAGGACAGCACACCGCCCGGCGCGGTGCCCGACGTTTACTACCAGGTCCGCAAGAAGATCGGCGACATTCGCCAGACGCTGCCGGCGGGTATCCAGGGGCCGTTCTTCAACGACGAGTTCGGTGACGTTTTCGGCAATATCTACGCGCTGACCGCGGATGGCTTCGACTACCCGCAACTGAAGGACCTCGCCGAGCGCGTCCGCGACGAACTGCTGCGGGTACCGAACGTTGGCAAGGTCGAAATCTTCGGCATTCAGGACGAGAAGATCTTCGTCGAGCTGTCCAATACCAAGCTGGCGACACTCGGCATCGACCTGACCTCCATCACCCAGGCGCTGGCCCAGCAGAACGCTGTCGCCGGCGCCGGCTTCTTCGAAACCGACAGCGAACGCATCCAGATTCGCCCGGGCGGCGCCTTCAATACCATCCAGGCGGTTGGCGATACGCTGATCCGGGCCGGCAACCGGAGTTTCCGGCTGGCCGATATCGCGACGATACGCCGCGGTACCATCGACCCACCCGCCACGCAGGTTCGTTTTGGCGGCAAACCGGCGATGGCGATCGGCGTTTCGATGGCCAAAGGCGGTGACATCATCCAGTTGGGCAAGGACCTGGGCAGCCGCATCAACGCGCTGCAGGCCGGTCTGCCAGTCGGCGTCGAGATCGGCAAGGCGGCCAGCCAGCCGGATGCCGTCAAGCGCTCGGTCCAGGCTTTCGTCCAGTCGCTGGCCGAGGCCGTCGTGGTCGTGCTGCTGGTCACCTTCATCAGCCTAGGCATCCGTACCGGCATGGTGGTTGCCGTTTCCATCCCGCTCGTCCTGGCTGCAACCTTCCTCGCCATGGACCTGCTCAACGTCGGCCTGCACAAGGTTTCGCTCGGCGCCCTGGTGCTCGCCCTCGGCCTGCTGGTCGACGATGCGATCATCGCCGTCGAAATGATGTGGGTGAAGATGGAACAAGGCTGGGAGCGCACCCGGGCAGCCTCCTTCGCCTACACCAGCACGGCCGGCCCCATGCTGTCCGGCACGCTAGTTACCGTCGCCGGCTTCATTCCCATTGCACTGGCCAAATCCTCGACCGGCGAATACGCTTTCGCCTTCTTCCAGATCAATGTCGTCGCCCTGCTGATTTCGTGGCTGGCGGCGGTGATCGCCATTCCCTGGCTGGGCTACAAGCTGCTGCCCGACCCGCGGGCGGCAAGGCAGCCCGGCCACTTCGAACGACGAGTTCCGCGACTGGCCCGCCTGATCGACCGGCTCGGCCTGAACGGCCCGGCCCATGCCGAAGACCATGATGTTTACGGCACCCGGTTCTACCTTCGCTTCCGGCAACTGGTCGCCTGGTGCGTCCGCCGCCGCTGGCTGGTCATCGGCATCACGGTGGCGCTCTTCGCGCTGGCCATCGTCGGCATGGGCAAGGTCCAGAAGCAGTTCTTCCCGAATTCGACCCGCCTTGAGCTCAACCTTGAGCTACGCCTCCCGGAGGGCGCATCGATCACCGCCATCGATGCCGAAACCCGTCGCCTGGAGGCGTGGCTGAACGCAGACAAACTTGAATTCGACCAGTTCGAGCACTACACCGCCTACGTCGGCTCGGGTGCACCGCGCTACTACCTTGGCCTGGATCAGCAACTTCCGGCCAGCAATGTCAGCCAGTTCGTCATCGTGACGCGTAGTGTCGAGGCACGCGAGGCCTTGCGCAATCGCCTGATCCAGATTTTCGAAAAGGATGGATTTGGCGCCCGGGGTAATGTAGCCCGAATCGAAAACGGGCCGCCGGTCGGCTATCCGGTGCAGTACCGGGTTTCTGGAGAAGACGTCGGCATACTGCGCGAGGCGGCCGCCCGGATTGCCGAAATCATGCGCAATGATCCGGAACTCTCCAACATCAATCTCGACTGGGGAGAGCTTTCCAAAGTGGTCGAACTTGAAATCGACCAGGACAAGGCCCGTTTGCTCGGCGTTTCCAGCCAGGATATCGCCGCATTGCTGAACATGTCGCTGACCGGCTATACGGTGACCACCTTCCGGGAAGGCGAGAAGAGCATCGATGTCGTCCTGCGCGGCGACCGCGAGGAACGCACCCACCTGTCGTCCCTGGCCGACCTGTCGGTACCGACACGTACCGGCAAGAGCGTTCCGCTCAGTCAGGTCGCCCAGCTGAAGCACAGTTTCGAGCCCGGCCTGGTCTGGCGGCGCGACCGCCTACCCACGATAACCATCCGCGGTAACCTTTACGGCAAAACCCAGCCAGCCACCGTGGTCGACCGGATAAAGCCCGGAATCGACGCGGTCCAGAGCAGCCTGCCCGAAGGCTACCGCATCGCCACCGGCGGCTCGGTCGAGGAATCGTCGAAAGGTTCCGGCTCGGTGATGGCCGGTATCCCGCTCTTCCTGCTGGCGGTAATTACCATCCTGATGATCCAGCTGCAAAGCGTATCCCGGGTGATCATGGTGCTGCTGACAGCCCCCTTGGGCATCATCGGTATCGCGCTGTTCCTGCTGGTGTTCAATCAGCCCTTCGGCTTCATGGCACTGCTCGGCACCATCGCGCTATTCGGCATGATCATGCGCAACGCCGTGATTCTCGTCGACCAGATCGAGCAGGATCTGGCAGCTGGGAAAGCGCGCCAGGAAGCCATTGTCGAATCGACCGTGCGGCGATTCCGGCCGATCGTGCTGACCGCCGCGGCAGCGGTGCTGGCGATGGTGCCCTTGTCGAGAAACGATTTTTTCGGACCGATGGCCGTCGCCATCATGGGCGGCCTGATCGTCGCCACCGCCCTGACCCTGCTCTTCCTGCCGGCGCTGTATGCGGCCTGGTACAAGGTCAGGGGCTAGTAGTTAGCTGTTAGTCGGGTAGTTTTAGCAAAAACAGGGGGCGCCTCAGCGCCCCTCAAACTTCGCTAACAACTAATAACTACCGACTAATGGCTAACAACTCCTTCTGGATCGCCTGGATGTTTCGTTCATGCTGGGCGACCCGGTCGCGATAGGGGGCCAGGCGGTCGCCGACTGAGCCCGCCGCCTGCTGATCAGCCAGTTCCTTTTTCGCCTGCTCCAGGCTGCGCTGTTCTCCGGCCAATTCCTGCTCAAGGATATGCCGACGATCGCCGTCGCGCGCCTTCTGGGTATCCTCCTGGACGCGCGGAAAGCCTGCCGGCGACGGATTGGCAGCAGCGCTTGGTGGCTTCGCCTTGGGGGCTGGCAACGCATTTTCGGGGCCGCTGGAAATCGCCTTGCAGTTCTTGTCGAGCTTGGCGCTGGCGTATGTTGTACTGCCGTTGGCATCGACACATTTGTAAATGGTCTGTGCCACAGCCGTCAGCGGCAGCAAGGCAACAAACAGGGCTAGCGAACTGCGTGTCATTGTCATGGTTCCTCGTAACTTTTTCAGTGTACCGGACTTAACGGCACGGACACGAAAAAGTGGACAAAAAAAGGGCGGGAAACCCGCCCTTTTTTGTCGCAGCGCGAATTAGCAGCTGTAGTACAGGTCGAATTCGACCGGGTGGGTCGTCATGCGAACCTTGTTCACTTCTTCCATCTTCAGGGCGAGGTAAGCATCGATCCAGTCGTTGGAGAAGACACCACCCTTGGTCAGGAACTCGCGGTCCTTGTCCAGGGCAGCCAGGGCTTCTTCCAGGGAAGCGCAAACGGTCGGGATCTGTGCGTCTTCTTCCGGCGGCAGATCGTACAGGTTCTTGGAAGCCGGATCGCCCGGGTGGATCTTGTTCTGGATGCCGTCCAGACCGGCCATCAGCAGCGCCGAGAAGCACAGGTACGGGTTGGCGATCGGATCCGGGAAGCGGGTTTCGATACGACGGGCCTTGGTCGAGGCGACGAACGGGATGCGGATCGAAGCGGAACGGTTCTTGGCGGAGTAGGCCAGCTTGACCGGCGCTTCGTAGTGCGGAACCAGACGCTTGTAGGAGTTGGTACCCGGGTTGGTGATCGCGTTCAGGGCCTTGGCGTGCTTGATGATGCCGCCGATGTAGAACAGGGCCAGTTCGGACAGGCCGGCGTAGCCGTCACCGGCGAACAGGTTCTTGCCGTCCTTCCAGATCGACTGGTGAACGTGCATGCCGGAACCGTTGTCGCCAACGATGGGCTTCGGCATGAAGGTGGCGGTCTTGCCGTACTGGTGCGAGACGTTGTGGACAACGTACTTCAGCATCTGGGTCTGGTCGGCGCGCTTGACCAGGGTGTTGAACA
>CAIXSK010000411.1 GCA_903922075.1 uncultured beta proteobacterium
CGCCGGGTGGCGGTAGAGCACGTCCTCGACTTCCAGCGAGGAGATGTTCTCGCCGCCGGAGATGATGATGTCCTTGGAACGGTCCTTGATCTTGACGTAGCCGTCGCTATGGACGACCGCCAGGTCGCCGGTGTGGAACCAGCCGCCAGCAAAGGCTTCCTCGGTCGCCTTGGGGTTCTTAAGGTAGCCCTTCATGACGATGTTGCCGCGGAACATGATCTCGCCCATCGTCTCGCCGTCCCAGGGCACCGGCTCCAGGCTGACCGGGTCGCGCACCTCGATGGCTTCCTGCAGGTGATAGCGCACGCCCTGGCGGCCGTTGCGGGCGGCGCGCAGGTCGATCGGCAGCTTGTCCCATTCCGGGTGCTTGGCACAGACCGAGGCCGGGCCGTAGGTTTCGGTCAGGCCGTAGACGTGGGTGATGTTGAAGCCCATTTGCTCGGCGCCTTCGATGATCGCGGCCGGCGGTGCGGCGCCGGCGATCAGGCCGTTGACGGTGTGTTCGATGCCCTGCTTCAGTTCGGCCGGAGCGTTGATCAGCATGCCGTAGACAATCGGCGCGCCGCACATGTGGCTGACCTTGTGTTCCTTGATCAGGCCGAAGATGATCGCCGGATCGACCTTGCGCAGGCAGACGCTGGTGCCGGCATTGGCCGCCAGCGTCCACGGGAAGCACCAGCCGTTGCAATGGAACATCGGCAGCGTCCACAGGTAGACCGCGTGCGGCGGCATGCCCCAGGAAATGATGTTGGAGGCGGAGTTCAGGTAGGCGCCGCGGTGGTGATAGACGACGCCCTTGGGGTTGCCGGTGGTGCCCGAGGTGTAGTTCAGGGCGATGGCGTCCCACTCGTTGTCCGGCAGTTGCCAGGCGAAATCAGGATCGCCTTCGTTGAGGAAGGCTTCGTAATCCTTTTCGCCGAGCGCTTCGCCGCCGGTGAAGTCGGGATCGAGGGTATCGATGACGATCGGCTTCGGCCCTTCGAGCAGGGCCAGCGCGGCCTTGATGGTGGCCGAGAATTCCGGGTCGGTGATCAGCACCTTGGCTTCGCCGTGGGTCAGCATGAAGGCGATGGCTTCGGCGTCGAGCCGGGTGTTCAGGGTGTTGACCACGGCGCCGGTCATCGGCACGCCGAAATGGCATTCGAACATCGGCGCGCTATTGGGCAGCATCGCAGCGACGGTGTCGCCCTTGCCGATGCCGCGGCCTTTCAGTGCCGAGGCGAGCTGGCGGCAACGGTCGTAGGATTCCTTCCAGGTGTACTGGCGGCTGCCCTGGATGACGGAAATGCGCTTCGGGTAGACAAAGGCCGAGCGCTCGAGATAGCTCAGCGGAGAAAGCGGGACGTAGTTGGCCGGATTCTGGTCCAGCCCGATGGAATACGGGTTTACTGCCACAAATGTCTCCTCACAATTCGGACGAAAGCGCTGTTCTGTTTGTTGCTGCTTTTTTATTGAGCGTGAGGATGACAAAACACTCTTGCGCAACTATTGGCAGAATGTAACGAATCGTTACATCGGAAAGTCGTCGCCCGCTGCCTGCACTAGAATCGCCGGATGTCCACCGAAAGCCCCCTGCCCCCTCCTCTCCTGCGCCAGGAAATGCTGCAGGCCGGCCTGGACATGCTGGACCAGGGCGTCACCGTCTTCGACGCCGACTTGCGCCTGGTCGCCTGGAACCGCCCATTTCTGGAGCTGTTCGACTTCCCCGATCATCTGGCGGCGGCCGGGGCGACGCTGGAATCCTTCATCCGCTTCAACGCCCAGCGCGGCGAATACGGCCCTGGCGACAGCGAGACGCAGATCGCCGAGCGGGTCCGGCTGCTCACCGAGCCGACGGCCAACGTCTTCGAATACCGGCGCCCCGACGGCCGGCTCATTCTGATGCGCCACGAACCGATGCCGCCCAAGGGTTTTGTGACGCTGTACAGCGACGTGACCGAGCAGCGCTATATCGAGCACCTGACCGAGCACCAGAACAACGATCTCGAAGAACGCGTCCGCCGCCGCACGGCCCAACTGGAAAACGCCAACGCCAACCTGCGCCGCGCCAATGCCGAGAACGAGCGCATCGCCGCCGCCCTCGGGCGCAGCGAGGAACGCCTGCGCCTGATCAACGACACGATCCCCATCCTGATCGGCTACGTGGACAAGAACGAGGTCTACCAGTACGCCAACAAGGGCTATTCCGACTGGTACGGCCATCCGGAAGGCTCGGTGACCGGACGGGCGGTTCCCGACGTGATCGGCGACCACGTCTATGGCCAGGTCCGCGACTCGGTGCGCAAGGCGCTGTCCGGCCAGCAGGTCAGCTACGAGTACCACATGCTGCGCGACGGCAAGGACGTCTTCGCGCGCAGCACGCTGGTCCCGGAGATCACGGCCGACGGGGAAACGCTGGGCTTCTTTGTCTTCTCGCACGAGATCACCGAGCAGAAGCGGATGCAGACCGCCCTGGTCCAGGCCCAGAAAATGGAGGCCATCGGCCAGCTGACCGGCGGCCTGGCCCACGATTTCAACAACCTGCTCACTGTCATCATCGGCAATCTGGCCGCCCTGCAGGACCACCGGCCGGACGACGCCGGCGTCAATGAATTCGTCGAACCGGCGCTGCAATCGGCGCGGCGCGGCGTCCAGCTGATCAAGCGCCTGCTCACCTTTTCCCGCCATCAGCCGCTGGAACCGCAGGCCGTCGATATCGGCCGGCTGATCGGCAACCTGGCCAAGCTGGTGCGCCGCTCGCTGCCCGAGACCATCGCCGTATCGACCGACCTGGCGGCCGCCTCGGTCCATGCGCTGGTCGACCCGGGACAACTGGAAAGCGCCCTGCTCAATTTCGCGCTCAATGCGCGCGATGCAATGCCGGACGGCGGCCAGTTGCATATCGCCGCGCGGGCCATCGAACTGGGCAGCGAGGCGGCGAGTTTCGATGTCGTGCCCGGCCGCTATGTGCTGATCGAAATCGCCGACAACGGCTGCGGCATGGATGCCGCGACGCTGGCCCGCGCCTGTGAGCCCTTCTTCACGACCAAACGCTTCGGCCTGGGCAGCGGACTCGGCCTGGCCATGGCTCAGGGTTTCGCCAAGCAGTCGGGCGGCGGCATCGCAATCCAGAGCCAGCCCGGCCAGGGAACGACGGTGCTGATGGTCCTGCCATCGGTCGCTGTCCGGGCCGACGAGGACATGCCCGGCGAAGAGCCCGCGCTGGCGCTGGGTGGCGAACTGGTCCTGCTGGTCGAGGACGATCCGGCCGTGCGCCGCATCGTCCGCCAGCAACTGATCGATCTCGGCTATCCGGTCATCGAAGCGGAAAACGGCAACCAGGCCATCGAGATGATCGAACAGATCGCCGATATCGCCATCGTCGTCAGCGACGTCATCATGCCGGGCGGCATCAACGGCCGCCAGCTGGCCGAGCAGGTGCGGCAAGGCCACCCGCAGATGCACATCGTGCTGATGAGCGGCTACGCCGACGAGGCGGACTCCGCCGGCGCCAGCGACTTGCCGGTGCTGGCCAAGCCCTTCGACCGCCAGGATCTGGTCCGTGCCCTGCTCCGGGCAAATCGGGAAACGCCATGAAAGACAATGACCCCGCCAAGCTGATCGCCATCGTCGAGGATGATCCGGATATTGCCAAGATCATTGAGCAGATGCTGGGCGATTTCGGCTTTCGTACCCACTGGTGCCGTAGCGGCGCCGACCTGTTGCGCCGCCTGCGCACGCTGGCCCCCGACCTGTGCATCATCGACCTCGGCCTGCCCGACATGGACGGCATCGAGGCGATGCAGCGCGTACGGGCCCAATCGGCTTGCGGCATCCTGATCCTGACCGGTCGCGCCCATGTCAGCGACCGGGTGATGGGCCTCGAACTCGGCGCCGACGACTACATGCTGAAGCCCTTCGAGCCGCGCGAACTGGTGGCGCGCGTACGCAGCATCCTGCGTCGCCGGGAAAACGCCGCGCACAGCAGCGCCGAGCGGATTGCCGAATTCGCCGGCTGGCAATTCAACCTGGGTAACAACACGCTGACCTCGCCGGCCGGCAGCGAGCAGGTGCTCAGCACCTCGGAATCCGAATTATTGAAGGTCTTCGTCAGCAATCCGAACCGCATCCTGCAACGCGAACAGCTGATGGGCACCCGGGATCTTTCGCCGACCGATCGCAGTATCGATGTCCGGATCTCGCGGCTGCGGCGAAAGCTGGAACCGGATGCCGACAGTCCGGCCTTCATCAAGACCGTGTACGGCGCCGGCTACCTCTTCCTGGCGACGGTGACCTGGGTCGCGGCGCCTGCTGGGGCATTGTAAGTCGACGTTTCGGGCAAGGCCGCCGGCTTGAGGCCTACTGTGCCGCTGGCCCGGCGGCCATTCTGCCCGCAAGCCGTTTTCTGATTTTGGCCATTTTTTCCGGCCTACCGTAGCATTTGCCCGAATCCCGCCTCAGGGCTTGTCCAGCCAGAACAAGGAGGTGATCGTCTTGGCGTCGGTGATGCGGCCATCCCACACCGCCTGCTTCGCCTCGGCCGGGGACAGCTCGACGACTTCCAGGAATTCGTTGTGGTCGAGCTGCTGGTCGCCGGCTAGATGCAGGCCGCGGGCGGCGAAGATTTCGATGCGTTCGTCGGAATAGCCGATGCACGGGTGCATCACGCCGAGGTATTCCCACTCGCTGGCCGTATAGCCGGTTTCTTCCAGCAGTTCCCGCTTGGCGGTCTCGATGATCGCCTCGCCGTGGTCGATCTTGCCGGCCGGCAGTTCAAGGAAGACACGGCGCAGCGGGTAGCGGAACTGGCGCTCGAACAGCAGCTTGCCGTTGGGCAGGAAGGCCAGGATGACGACGGCACCGGGATGGACGATGTATTCGCGGACCGATTCCTGACCATTGGGCAGCAGCACGCGGTCCTTGCGCACATTGAGCAGCGCGCCCCGGAAGATGGTTTCGCTGGAAACTTCGGATTCGATCAGATGGCTGTCGTGCGACATGGGAACTCCACAAAGTAAAACGCCCCGACAGGCGGGGCGTTTTTGTTCGACTTACTCAGGCCGGCATCAGAGCGAACGCAGCAGCGCGTAGGCGCAGAGCGACATGATAACCTGCGGGAAGATGCCGAGGACGGCAACCGCCAGACCGTTGGCCGAGATCAGGATGCGCATGTCGAGCGGGGCAGCAATCGGGGTTTCGTCGGCCGGCGCATCGAAGTACATGACCTTGACGACACGCAGGTAGTAGAAGGCACCGATCAGCGAGAACAGGACAGCGACGATGGCCAGCCACATGTAACCAGCGGCAACGACAGCCTGCAGCACCGAGAATTTGGCAAAGAAACCGATGAAGAACGGCACGCCGGCCATCGAGAACATCAACATCAGCATGATGCCGGCAAACCACGGGCTGCGCTTGTTGAGGCCCTTGTAGTCGTCGATTTCCTCGGCTTCGAAGCCGGCACGGGCCATCAGCAGGATCATGCCGAAGGTGCCGGCGCTCATCAGCACGTAGGCGATGACGTAGAACATCGAGGAGCTGTAGGCATTCAGCGCGTAGCGGGCATCGCCGCCGACGACACCGGTAACGATGCCGAGCAGCATGAAGCCCATGTGCGAGATGGCGGAATAGGCCAGCATGCGCTTGAGATTGGTCTGGGCAATGGCGGCCAGGTTACCGATGGCCATCGACAGCACGGACAGGATGATCAGCATTTGCTGCCAATCCTGGGCCAGGGGCAACAGGCCGCTGACCAGCAGACGCATGACGATGGCGAAGGCAGCCAGTTTCGGGGCCGAGCCGATGAACAAGGTGACCGACGTCGGGGCGCCCTGATA
>CAIXSK010000412.1 GCA_903922075.1 uncultured beta proteobacterium
AGTTTCATCACGGTGCCGGGCTGGACGCCGGCGAAGAAGGCCGGCGAGAAAACGCCGATGCCGGCGTAGGTGAGCGTTTGCTCACCGTGGGCGTAAATGACGCGCTGGCCGTCCAGGCTGAAATCGCCGCCGGCGTGGTGGGCCGGGTTGTCGACCATGACCAGATGGGCAAATGCTACGGTCGGCGGCAAAAAACGGCCAAAATCGAAATCGCAATAGACGTCGCCATTGACCACCAGGAAGGGCTGGGTGCCGAGCAGCGGCAGGGCGGTGGCGATGCCGCCAGCGGTTTCCAGCGCACCCGGCGGTTCCGGCGAATACTGGATGTGCAGGCCCCACTGCGAACCGTTACCGAGCGCCGCTTCGATCTGTTCGCCGAGGTGAGCGTGGTTGATCACGACCTCCCGGAATCCCGCTGCAGCCAGCCGTTCCAGATGCCAGACGATCAGCGGCTTGCCGCCAGCGACCAGCAAGGGCTTGGGCGTGTGGTCGGTCAAGGGCCGCATGCGTTCGCCGCGGCCGGCGGCAAGGATGAAGGCTTTCATTAGTCGCTGGTTATTAGTCGGTAGTTGCTAGCGCCGGTAGCCAATTTGTTCGGTATTGCCTTCCAGCTTGTCGAGCAGGTTGAGCAGCGGCTTGAGCTGGACGTAGCGGGCGGCGGTCTTGCGGGCGTAGTTCATGAAGCGCGGCAGGTCGTCGACATACTTGTCCTTGCCGTCGCGGTATTTCAGGCGGCAGAAGATGCCGAGCACCTTGAGGTGGCGCTGCAGGCCCATCAGCTCGTAGTCGCGCCAGAAGGCGCCGAAGTCGTCGCGCACCGGCAGGCCGGCGGCGCGGGCCTTTTCCCAGTAGCGGACGACCCAGTCGATTTCCTGCTCCTCGTCCCAGGAGATGAAGGCGTCGCGGAACAGCGAGACGACGTCGTAGGTGATCGGGCCGCAGACGGCGTCCTGGAAGTCGATGATGCCCGGGGTCAGACGCGCTTCGCTCTCGACCACCATCAGGTTGCGGGGCATGAAATCGCGATGGACGAAGACCTTCGGTTGGGCCAGCGCCGAATTGATCAGGAACTTGAAAGTGCGGTCGAGCATGATTTTCTCGTCGTCGCTCAGCTCGACGTTCAGGTGGCGGCCGACGAACCATTCCGGGAAGAGGTCCAGCTCGCGGCGCAGCAGCGTCGCGTCGTAGGGCGGCAGCGTGGCGGCGGTGGTCGACAGCTGCCATTTGACCAGCACGTCGAGGACCGGGCGGATCAGCAGGTCGGCCATCGACAGATCGGCGTTCAGGGCGTCGAGATAGCCGATGCGGCCGAGGTCGGTCAGCACCAGGAAACCGTTGTCGAGATCCTTGTCGAGAACGCGCGGCGCAGCCAGGTCGGCCTTGGCGAGCAGGCCGGCGACGTGGATGAAGGGCTTGCAGTCTTCCTTGTCCGGCGGCGCGTCCATCAGGATGCGCGTGCTGCCGTCCGGCCAGGTCAGGCGGAAATAGCGGCGGAAACTGGCGTCGGCCGAGGCCGGCGTGATGCGGACGGATTGGTCGGGAAAGCGACTGGCGACCCAGTCGGTAACAAGTTGATCGCGCGGCGTGGCTTGCATAAGCGGGCAGGGTTCGGTTCGTTGTAAAATGGCGCGATTTTAACACTCGGGCATCGGCCGTTCCGGTCCCGGACCTCTACTGATTGCCCTGATGCCCGGTTTTGCCCGCCGTCCGCTTGCCGTTTTGGTCTGCTGCCTGTTCGCCGGCGTGCAGACTGCGCACGCGGTCGCCGACATTGGCCGGGTCGCCGCCGCTGCCGACAGCACCATTCAGGTCGATGCGAAGCATGCGGCAAGCACGCTCGGTCCCGGCGATGTGCCGCTGAACCTGCGCCAGGAGCGCAAGTTCAACGTCCTAGGCAAAGCCAAACAGAAGGTGGCCGGCCCGGTCGTCGGGCTGGAAAATCCGGTAGCCCTGAAAAAAGACGATAGTTACCCGCTTTTCATCGTCGCCGGCCGGGTCGAGGGGCTGGATGACGAGGTGGTCGAGGCGGAGGGCGATGTCGAGTTGCGCCGCGCCGGATCGCTGCTGTTTGCCGACAAGGCGACCTATCGCGCCCTGAAAGACGAGGTTGAGGCCACCGGCAATGTGCGTTTCCTGCAGGATGGCGCAGAAGTCAGCGGGCCGCATCTGCGCATGAAGCTGGCTGAGCAGATCGGCGCCATGGAGAACGCGACCTATCGCATCGTCCGCGAAGCACCGAGCCAGTTCTACGATCCGAAGAAGGCGATGGTCAAGACGGCGAGCAGCAACCTGAATACTTCGGGCGTGCCGATGATGCTGACGGTGGCCGACAGCTACGGCCTGCCGACCCAGGCGCCGCCGCGCCAGGTGGAAGTCAGCGGGCGGGCCGAGCGCATCGATTTCGAAGGGGAAAACCACTATACCCTGTCGGACAGTTCGTACTCGACCTGCAAGCCCGAGCAGACCGACTGGTATTTGAAAACCTCCGAAACCAAGCTCGATTTCGATCGCCAGGAAGGCGAGGCAAAGCACGCCACGCTGTGGTTTGGTGGCGCTCCGATCTTCTATTCGCCGACCATCTCGTTCCCGCTCAGCGGGCAGCCGCGTTCCGGTGTCCTGCATCCCAATTACTCGACGTCGACGCGCAGCGGCCTGGACTTCACGCTGCCCTACTACTGGAGCATTGCGCCGAACTACGACCTGACGCTGTTCCCGCGCTACATGTCGAAGCGCGGATTCCAGCTCGGTGCCGAGGCGCGCTACCTGGAACACAACTTCCAGGGCAACCTCCGTCTCGAGTACCTGCCCCACGACGAGATGAAAGACCGGCAGCGCTATGCCTATCGGATCGAACACGAGCACGACCTGGGCCGCGACGTGTCGGCCCAGATCGACTGGAACGGCGTTTCCGACGACTTCTACTGGCAGGACATGTCGTCCCGCCTGCTGCGGACATCGCAGGCTCAGCTGCGTCGGCAGGTCCAGCTGAGCTATGCGCCTTCGCCGTGGCTGCAAGGCAGCGTCCAGGTCTTGCGCCACCAGACGCTGCAGCTCGATCCGAGCATCAAGCGGCCGTATTTCATCGAGCCGCAACTGAATATCGTCGGCTACAAGCCGGACGTGCTGAAAATGGATTTCAGC
>CAIXSK010000413.1 GCA_903922075.1 uncultured beta proteobacterium
GAAAGGACTCATCGTGCCGGGGTCGACGTTGATGTAGGGGTCAAGCTTGAGGTGGGTGACTTTGATGCCGCGGGATTCCAGAATGGCCCCGAGCGACGCGGCGGCGATGCCTTTGCCCAGAGAGGACACGACACCACCCGTAACGAAAACAAATTTGGTCATGGAAAGACAGGCTGCGGGAAAGCAGAATCATAGCCGATAGGGATGAATTTCCCAAGCGCTCCGAGCAAACCGGGAATCCACCGCATTCATCCGGAATCCACCACCACTACGGCGCTGGCAGTTAGAATTCGACCTGATTCCAATTCCTGCAGGCCTGATCATGTCCCAGTATTCTTTTGACGCATCGATTGAAGATTTTGAAGCCAAGGTACTCCAGCCGGCGATGGAAACCCCCGTCGTCGTCGACTTCTGGGCGCCCTGGTGCGAACCCTGCAAGGTGCTCAAGCCGATGCTGGAAAAACTGGCCGATGAATACAAGGGCCGTTTCCTGCTCGCCAAGATCAATTCCGACGACAACCCGGAAATCGCCCAGCACTTTGGCGTGCGCAGCATCCCGTCGGTCAAGGTCCTGTTCCAGGGCCAGCTGGTTGACGAATTCAATGGCGCCCTGCCGGAGAGCCAGATCCGCGAGTTCCTCGATCGCATCGCCCTTCCCGCCGGCCCCGGTGGCAGCAATCCGCGCGAAGAAGCTGCCGCGCTGGTCGCCGAAGGCAAACTGGAAGAGGCGCTGGCCAAGCTGGTCGCAGCCAGCCAGGCCAACCCGCAGGACCAGGCCGTCCAACTCGATGCCGTCGACGTACTGATGCAACTCGGCCGCAACGACGAGGCTGGCCAGTTGCTGGCGGGCGAATACGCCCAGGAGGCCGACCGCGCCAACGCGCTGCGCGCCCGCCTGGCGCTGGCGGCCGGTGCCGCCGACACCACCGTGCTCGAAGCGAAGCTGGCTGCCAACCCGGCCGACCACGCCAGCCGCCTCGAATTGTCCCGCGCTTACGCGGCGCAAAATCGCTTCCGCGAAGCGATGGAAGCGGCGCTGGAAGTCGTTATCCGTGATCGCGCCTTTGATGAAGGCGCCGGTCGCAAGGCCTTGCTGCAGCTTTTCGAAGCCCTCGGCGGCAGCGAGCAGTACGACGACCTGATCCGCGAATTCCGCCGCAAGATGTCGGCAGCCCTGAACTGACCAAGGCATTGCACACGGCAACGCCCCCATTCTGATGCCTAGCCACAAGGCCTGAACCACCCGATGGAATCGCCAGCACTCTACCTTGGCGCGACGCTGCGCCAGATCGAACAAGCCCATGCCGAAGCGCCGCTGATGCAGCGCGCCGGTCTGGCCGCCGCCGATTGGGCGTGCGAACTCGCCAACGACCGCAATCGGCCCGCCCTGATCCTGGCCGGACCGGGCAACAACGGTGGCGATGCTTTCGAGCTTGCCCGACTTCTCGGTGAGCGCTTCTTCGACGTGCGTGTCGTCTTTGCCGGCGATCCTGCGGCGCTGCCCGGCGATGCCGCGGCTGCTCATGCCCGTTTCGTCGCCGCTGGCGGCAGCACGCTGCCGACCATCCCCGATGAATGCTGCTGGGGATTGATCGTCGACGGCCTGTTCGGCATTGGCCTGAACCGTGCCCCGGAAGGAGTTCATGCCCAGTTGATCGCCACCGCCAACCGCTTGGCCGACCGCGACAACTGCCCGCTGCTTGCCCTCGACTGCCCTTCCGGCCTGAACGGCGACACCGGCCTGCCGCAGGGCTCGTCGATACGCGCCAGCCATACGATCACCTTCATTGCGGCCAAACCTGGCCTGCTGACAGCAGACGGTCCTGACTACTGCGGCGAAGTTCGGGTCGCCGATCTGGACATTGCTGAAACACCGGAGTTTCCGGCCGATGGTCACGTAATCAGTTGTGCCGATTTTGCCGACCGCCTGAAGTCCCGGCGGCGCAATACGCACAAGGGCAGTTTCGGTGGCGTCGGCATCCTCGGCGGCGGCAAGTCGATGGTCGGCGCCGCCCTGCTCGCCGGGCGTGCCGCCCTCAAGATGGGGACCGGCCGAGTCTATCTCGGCCTGCACGATCCCGAGGCTCCACCGGTCGATCTCGTCCAGCCCGAACTGATGCTGCACCGCGCCGATACGCTACTTCAGGCGGAACTGCAGGCGCTGGCCTGCGGCCCCGGTCTCGGACGTTCCGGCGAGGCGATCCGGCTCGTCGAACAGGCGCTCAAATGCCCGCTGCCGGTCGTCCTCGACGCCGATGCGCTGAACATTCTGGCCAGCGACGGCCGTCTCGAAGGCAATCTCTACAACCGCATCGCCCCGGCCATCCTGACCCCGCACCCAGCCGAGGCAGCCCGCCTGCTCGGCTGTTCGGTCCGCGAGATTCAGGCCGACCGGGTCGGTTCCGCCCGCGAACTATCCCGTCGCTACGGCTGCCACATCGCATTGAAGGGTTGCGGTACCGTCATTGCCACGGTCGATGGCCGCTGGTGGATCAATTCCACCGGCAACCCGGGGATGGCGACTGCCGGCATGGGCGACGTGCTGACCGGCATCATCGTCTCGCTGCTCGGCCAGAACTGGCCGGCCGAACAGGCCCTGCTGGCCGGCGTGCATCTGCACGGCGCGGCAGCCGACCGCCTGGTTGCCGATGGCTGCGGGCCGATCGGCCTGACCGCCGGCGAAGTGATCGACGCCGCGCGCCAGCTCTACAACGAATGGATTGTCGCCGGCACCCGGCGGTAAAATTCGCCCCCTCAACCTGTGACCAGAACTTCCAGATGACCATCGCCTTCGATTACCCGCTCGCCGCCGAAATCTCCCGCAATGTTGACGCTGCACTGGTCGAGGACGTTGGTGCCGGCGACCTGACGGCCAGCCTCGTTCCGGGCGATCGCCGGGTCAAGGCGACGGTGATTTCCCGCGAGGCGGGTGTGCTGTGCGGCACGGCCTGGTTCGACGAATGCGTCCGGCGCTGCGATCCTTCCGCCACCGTCACCTGGCATGGCGCCGACGGCGAGCGCATTGCCCCGAACCAGCTGCTGTGCGAAATCGACGGCAACGGGCGCGCCTTGCTGACGGCCGAACGCAGCGCCCTCAACTTCCTGCAACTGCTCTCTGCGGTGGCCAGCAAGGCACGCATCTACGCCGATGCCATCGCCGGCACGAAGGCGCAGGTCGTCGATACCCGCAAGACCCTGCCCGGCCTGCGCATCGCCCAGAAATACGCGGTTCGCGCCGGCGGCGGCGGCAATCACCGGCTGGCGCTGTGGGATGCCATCTTGATCAAGGAAAACCATATTCACGCGGCCGGCGGCA
>CAIXSK010000414.1 GCA_903922075.1 uncultured beta proteobacterium
AGATCGACTACGCTGTCCGGCCGGCGTGCCCAGACGGCCAGTTGGTGACCAGCCCGGTGCAGATGCAGCGCCATCGGGCGCCCCATGACGCCCAGCCCGATGAAGCCGACCCTCATGCTTGCCCCGAGAGGTTTTCCAGCAGCTTGAGCACGGCGATGGAGTCTTCCTCGCCGTGGCCGGAGCCGACCATGGCGTTGAACATCTGCGCCGTCGCCGCCGAGCCGGGCAGGCAGAGGCCGAGTTCGTGCGCCGTCTGCATCACGATGTTGAGGTCCTTTTCGTGCATCCAGCTCTTGAAGCCCGGCTTGAAATTGCGGTCGAGCATGCGCTGGCCGTGGTTTTCGAGAATCTTGGAGTAGGCGAAGCCGCCGAGCAGCGCTTCGCGCACTTTGCTACGGTCGACGCCATTTTTTGCCGAAAATGCAAATGCCTCGGCGACGGCCAGCACGCCCATGCCGGTGACGATCTGGTTGGCCGCCTTGGTCACCTGACCGGCGCCGCTGGCGCCGACGTGCACGATGTTCTTGCCCATGCATTCGAAGGCCGGCTTGGCCCGGGCAAAGGCGGCATCCGAACCGCCGGCCATGATCGACAGCGTGCCGGCGATGGCGCCGACCTCGCCGCCGGAAACCGGGGCATCGACGAAATCGATACCGGCTGCCGCCAGTTCCTCGCCGATCTGGCGGGCGGCGGCCGGGGCGATGGTGCTCATGTCGACGGCGACCAGGCCGGGCGCCGCACCGGCGGCGACGCCGCGCATCACTTCGGCGACGTCCGGCGCATCGGCGACCATGGAGATGACCAGCTCATTGCCACGTGCCGCCTCGGCCGGGCTGGCTGCCGCGCCTGCCCCGGCGTCGAGCAGCGGCTGCATCGATTCGGCACGGCGTGCCCAAACGGTGAGCTCGTGGCCGCCCTTGATCAGGTTGAGCGCCATCGGGCGTCCCATGATGCCCAAGCCGATGAATCCGATTTTCATGCTGAACTCCGAGTCGAGAAGACGGAATTTTAGCCCGGATAGCGTGCGGACTGCGTCAACGGGAGCAGCGGTGCTTCAGGCCAGGGCTGGCGCCGCATCGTGGAAGCGTCCGACGCCGACCACTTCTTCGGCCGAAACCGGCTGGTAGAAGTGGAAGCCCTGGACGCGCTCGCATTCGAGGGTGCGCAGGAACTGGGCCTGGGCGAAGTTCTCGACCCCCTCGGCGACCAGTTGCAGGCCGAGCGAACGGCCGAGCAGGACAATGGAAGTGACCAGCGCCGCGGCATCGGCGTCGGTATCGACATCGGCCAGGAAGGAGCGGTCGATTTTCAGGCGGTCGATCGGGAAGCGGCGCAGGTAGGCCAGCGAGGAATAGCCGGTACCGAAGTCGTCGATGGCCAGCCGGACGCCCATGGCCTTGAGTTGCGCCAGCGTCTGGATGGCCTCGTCTACGCCGTGCATGACGGTGCTTTCGGTGATTTCCAGTTCAAGGCGTTCGCCGGGCACGCCGGTTTCGGCCAGCACGGCCTGCACGGTCTGGGCAAAACCCGGCTGGCGGAACTGGTGGGCGGAAATATTGACGGCCATTTCGCCCATGTCGATGCCGGCATCGAGCCAGGAGCGCACCTGACGGCAGGCGGTATGCAGCACCCACTGGCCGAGCGGCAGGATCAGGCCGCATTCCTCGGCGACCGGGATGAATTCGGCCGGCGGAATCAGGCCGCGTTGCGGGTGCCGCCAGCGGACCAGCGCCTCGACGCCGACCACGTCGCCGCTGAGCAGATCGATCTGCGGCTGATAATGGAGGACCAGCTGGTTTTCCGACAGCGCCCGCCACAGCTCGCTTTCGAGATGCAGGCGCTTGTTGGCCGCGGCGTTCATCGGCTCGGCGAAGAACTGGTAGTTGTTGCGGCCGTTCGCCTTGGCCGAATACATCGCGGTGTCGGCGTTGCGGATCAGGGCCTGGGCGTCCCGGGCATCTTCAGGGTAGAAGCTGACGCCGATCGAGGGCGTGCAATGGAGCATATGGCCGTCGATGTCGCATGGCTCGCCGATGGCGCGAATCAGGCGGTGCACCAGTTCGATGACCATCTTTTCGTCAGTCAGGCGATCGATGAGCACGACGAATTCGTCGCCCCCCAACCGGAACAGGCGCTTGTTCGGGTCCATCTGGGCGCCGAGGCGACGCGCCAGTTCGGACAGCAGGCGATCGCCGGCATGGTGGCCGAGCGAGTCGTTGATCGTCTTGAAATTGTCGAGGTCGATGATCAGCAGCGCCTTGCGGTCGATGCCGGGCACCGAGCCTTCGAGCTGGCTGGCCAGATGCGTGTCGAGCGCCAGCCGGTTGGGCAGGTTGGTCAGCGGGTCGTGATGGGCCAGGTAGTCAAAACGGTCGGCCTGCGCCTTTTCCTCGCTGACGTCGGTAAACACGGCGACGAAATGCGAGAACTGCCCGGCCTTGTCGACTATCGCGTTGATGCGCATCTGCCGGGGGTAGATCGTGCCGTCCTTGCGCCGGTCCCAAACCTCGCCCATCCAGGCGCCGTGCTCGGCGACGTAGTCCCAGATCGCCCGGTGGAAGCCCAGGCCATGCAGGCCGGCGCTGAGTTTGGTCGGCGTCTTGCCGATCACGTCGCCAGCGCTGTAGCCGGTGATCGCCTCGAAGGCGGCGTTGACCGACAGGATGCGCTGGGCGCCATCGGTGACCATCATCGCCTCGGAGGCGTGGTCGACGATCAGGCGCTGCAGGGAAAGGCGGGCATCGACACCGGCGAACTGGCGCCAGGCCTGCACCACCAGCCCGGTCAGGACGATGCCGAGAAGCAGCACCGGCAGCTTGCAGGACGCCAATCCAGAGAAGGTCGCTTCCGCCGGCAGCAGGGGAATCTCCGCCATCCCGTGGCGGCTGGCATGCCACAGGTCAACGCCGATCATGCACCAGACCAGGGCCAGTGCGACGACGGAGAAATAAGCGAATATTCGGCCGGCAACGGCCGGGCTTTGCCTCAAGATTTGACTGCCGGAAAAATGTTGTTGCCGGCAGTTTAACCGAGTCAATTGAATGTTTGACCGAGTTTTTTGGCGGGGGCCCTGAAAACCATAAGATTTATATATAACAAGCGCTTATGGATACTTGCTAATCCTTGATATGAAAGCGGATTATTACTTTCGGCCTATTTGCAACAAGCCCCGCCATCGCCCCGCCCGAAGCCCATTTTGGCGAGCAGTTTTTCCGGCGGACAGAAGCCGGTGAAGCCGCTTTGCAGTAGGTTCAATCCGACGAAGGCGGTGAAGGCGAGGAACCACTCGGAAACGAAAACCGGGCTGCCGTGGTAACCGAGGGCCAGGGAGAGCAGGACGAAAAAACCGGCCATGATGCGGATGATGCGTTCGATGGTCATGATTGCACCTCCTGCCGGGCCGTCCCACGGGAGGTGGCGCCCCCTCGGGGGGCAGCGAACAAAGTGAGCGTGGGGGTCATTTTTCTTCCATTCGGAAAGCGGAGAAGTAGAGGACGGGGATCACCACCAGGGTCAGC
>CAIXSK010000415.1 GCA_903922075.1 uncultured beta proteobacterium
AACAGCACGGTCAAGGCGATCAAGCAGTGGGTCGTGCCGGTGGACAAGAAGCGCAAGACCGAACTCTTCCTGTTCATGCGCAAGGACCGCAAGTGGGGGCAGGTGCTGGTCTTCGTCAAGACCAAGCGCGGTGCCGACGAGCTGGTCGGCCTGCTCCAGGCCAAGCGGATCAAGGCCGACGCCATCCACGGCGACACACCGCAGCCGGCCCGCCTGCGCGCCCTGGAAAGCTTCAAGGCCGGCGAGGTGCAGATCCTCGTCGCCACCGACGTCGCCGCCCGCGGTCTGGACATCGACGACCTGCCGCAGGTGGTCAATTACGATCTGCCCATCGTCGCCGAGGACTACATTCACCGCATCGGCCGCACCGGCCGGGCCGGCGCTACCGGCGAGGCGATTTCGCTGGTCTGCGCCGACGAGGCGCCGCTGCTCGGCGCCATCGAGACGCTGATCAAGCAGACGCTGAGCCGCGAGGAAGAACCCGGTTTCGAGCCGGACCATCGCGTACCGCTGACCGGCGGCACCGCGCTGGCGCCGAAAAAGCCGAAAAAACCGAAGATCACCGGCGGCCTTGGCGGCAAGGGCGTACCGGGCAACTGGGTCGGCTTCGACGAAGGCGCCAAACCGGCCGCCCGCCGCCCCGGCGGCGCCGGCAAGCCCTCGGCAGGGGGGAAAAACGGAATGCTACGGTCGGCGCCAAAAAATGGCCAAAAACCAAATTCCCCTGGCAAGCCGCGCGGCCGCTAAGCGTCCATTACCCCTTCACCGTTCGGGCTGAGCCTGTCGAAGCCCTGTTGCCACGCGACCAAGCCCTTCGACAAGCCTGTCCTGAGCTTGGCCGAAGGGCTCAGGGCGAACGGGCTTAGCTGACCGATATCGCCCATTACCGGGGCGTTTTCGTTGCCGCAGCGCTCGTTCAGTCGGCGCCAAACTCCCGGGCGTACGGCTCGCGCAGATCGACCGGCTTGACCGCCTTCTTGCGCATCCGGATGTTGAGCATCTCGACGCCGACCGAGAAGGCCATCGCGAAGTAGATGTAGCCCTTCGGCACATGATGGCCGAAACCGTCGGCGATCAGCACGACGCCGACGACGACCAGGAAGGACAAAGCCAGCATCTTGATCGTCGGGTGGTTGGAGACGAATTCGCCGATGTGGCGGGCAAACAGCATCATCAGGCCGACCGAGGCGACGACGGCGGCGATCATCACGCCGACTTCGCTGACCATGCCGACCGCCGTGATGATCGAGTCGAGCGAGAAGACGAGGTCGATGACGATGATCTGGGCGATGACCCCGGCGAAGCTGGAGGCCACCTTGGCCGATTCGCTGCCCTCCTCGCCTTCGAGCAACTGGTGCACCTCGCCGGTGCTCTTCCAGATCAGGAACAGGCCGCCGGCGATCAGGATGATGTCGCGCCCGGAAATACCGAGGCCGAACAGCGTCAACACCGGCTCGGTCAGGCCGACGATCCACGACAGCACCAGCAGCAGCGCGATGCGCATGAACATGGCGAGGAACAGGCCGATACGCCGGGCCAGTTCCTGTTTCTCCTTGGGCAGCTTGTCGACCAGGATGCTGATGAAAATGATGTTGTCGATGCCGAGCACCAGTTCCAGCGCGGTCAGCGTGAAGAAGGCAATCCAGATTTCGGGGGAGAGCAGGAATTCGGGCATGGGTACGGGGCCGGGCGGATGATCAGGCCGCCATTCTAGGTGCCTCGTCGGGATCTAGCCACCCCGCCCGGCGGCAATGACATTCCGAAAAAACCGAAGCATGGCGCCAATATTTCGTCAGGCCGCCCGAAAAGTGCGATGTTTTCCCCTGCCCGCCCCGCCTGCGGCTATCCTTGCGGCATCGCCCCTGGGCGGCCAAGCGAGGATATTACGGATGGACGGCAGCACCCTACTGGGCCAGGAATGGCAAACCCTGCAGAACAACCACGAACAGCACGAGAAGAACGCCCTGCTGATCAAACTGGCCGGCCTGACGCTCTGCTGCGCCGGGCTGGCATTCGGCCTGCCACTGCTCTGGATCGGCTTTGCGGTGCTGCTCTGCTGGGGGCTGGAGGGCATTTTCAAGACCTATCAGGCGCGCCTTAGTGAGCGCTTGCTACGCATAGAAGCGATGCTCAGCCAGCCACAACCAAGCGATGTACCGATGCAACTGCATGCCGAATGGGCGGCCGGCCGGCCCGGCGGCGCGGCGCTGATCGCCGGCTACGCACTCAGCGCCTGCCGGCCGACCGTCGCCTTTCCCTACCTGCCGATCCTGCTGATGCTCGGCATCGATTACCTATTGTTCTGGATCTGACCAAGGGCAAACGAATGAGCCACGTAAAATCCCGCGAAGTCACCCTCGCCGTCAAGATCACCGACGATCTGGCGACGGCACTTGCCACCCTGCGCGCAGCCTGGCAGCGCGACCCGGCCGCGGTGCCGAAGGGGCTGTCCTGCTCCGAATCGAAGGAGGGGCAGTTCGTGCTGGTCGCCGCCGAATCGGCCTTCGTGACCCTGCCCGGCGCCTGCGTGATCAAGGGCATCGGCGCCATCGAGCTGCTCTGCGACGAACCGGCGTTTGAGGAAGGCGCCAATTCGAAATCGCTGATCCTCAAGGCCACCGACGACGGCTGGCGCTTCTCGGTCAAGTTCGTGCCGCCGATCGTGCGCGAGCGGAATGCGAAGTAAGCCCGGACCGGCAAATGCTACGACCATAGAAACAACGGCTGGCCCCAGGGTCGATGGCAAAAAACCGTAAAAAACGGGCGCCGGCCTTTCGGCAGGGCGCCCGTCTTGCCTGAGCCGGTTCGGCTTAGCGAATGTCCAGCACGCTCTCGTCCCAGGCGGCGTGCTTCTCCAGCCCGAGCAGGTTGGCGACGGTGGCAGCGATGTTCGACAGGCCGGCCGTCTCCGTCTGCTTGAGACCCAGCTTGCCGCCGCTGACGTTGTCGTAGAGGATCAGCGGCACGGGATTCAGCGTGTGCGCCGTCTTGGCCTTGAACGAGCCGTCGGGATTCTGCGCCGGCTGCTTGGTCTTCTTGTCCAGTTCGAACATTTCATCGGCGTTGCCGTGGTCGGCGGTGATCAGCGCCACGCCACCGGCGGCGTCGATCGCTTTCAGGATGCGGGCCAGCGACAGGTCGACCGCTTCGACGGCGATCCGTGCCGCCTCGAAATTGCCGGTGTGGCCGACCATGTCGCCGTTGGCGAAGTTGCAGCGCAGGGTCCGGTACTGGCCGGACTGCAGCGCGGCGATCATCGCGTCGGCGATTTCGGCGGCCTTCATCCACGGCCGCTGTTCGAAGGGCACGACGTCGCTCGGCACTTCCAGCCAGGTTTCGCCGTCGAACTTGCCGGAGCGGTTGCCGTTCCAGAAATAGGTGACGTGGCCGAATTTCTGCGTTTCCGAGCAGGCGAACTGGGCGATGCCGGACTTGGCGAACCATTCGCCGCTGGTCTCCTTGATCGCCGGCGGGGCGACCAGGAAGCGGGCCGGCAGCTTGAGGTCGCCGTCGTATTGCAGCATGCCGGCGTAGGTCACCTTCGGCGAGCGGACGCGGTCGAACTTGTCGAAGGCCGCTTCCTCGAAGGCGCGGCTGATCTCGATGGCGCGGTCGCCGCGGAAGTTGAAGAAGACGACCGAATCGCCGTCCTCGATGCTGCCGATCGGCTCTCCCTCGTCCGCGATGACGAATTCCGGCAGATCCTGATCAATGGTGCCGGGATGCCGCTCGCGCAGACCATGGACCGCCTCGGTGGCGTTGGCGAACTGCGGGCCGCGGCCGAGCACATGCGTCTGCCAGCCTTTTTCAACCATCGCCCAGTTGGCGTCGTAGCGGTCCATGGTGATGAACTGGCGGCCGCCGCCGGAAGCGATGCGGGCATCGAAAGCGGCGTCGCTGATTTCGGACAAAAATGCCTCGAAGGGCACGACGTAGTCCAGCGCGCTGGTTTCCGGCACGTCGCGGCCAT